>CABUCT010000005.1 GCA_902490145.1 uncultured Oscillospiraceae bacterium | reverse complement strand
ATATATTATGCTCATTATATCATGACGTCTACATATGTTCAAGAGGTTTTTACGATATTTCCGTTTTATGTAATTTTAATTAAAAAATGCTTGACTATAATGTCAAACTATGATAATATGATTTTTACGCAGGTGAATATGTACACGCCTGCTCCTTGCTCCGAATTGTTCGGGGCCAACAGACCAAAAGGAGGTGCTGACAATGTCCAAATACGAAGTAGTAATGGTTTTCTCCGTTAAAAACGGAGAGGAGGCCGCAAACGCACTGCTTGAAAAGTTCAAAGCTCTTATCGAGTCCAACGGCACAATTGACAGCGTTGATGTATGGGGTAAACGCAGACTTGCTTATCTCATCAACGATGAAGCCGAAGGCTTTTATGCAGTTGCTAACTTCACTGCTGAGCCTGCTTTCCCGGCAGAGCTTGACCGTGTATTCAAAATCACCGACGGTGTTCTCCGTACGATGATAGTCAACAAAGACTAAGAGGTGACAAATTATGCTTAACTCAGTTATCATGATGGGCAGACTGGTAGATAAGCCAGAGCTTCGCCAAACTTCGACCAATCGAAGTGTAACCTCTTTTACCATCGCTGTCGAGCGTTCTTTTGTCCGTCAGGGAGATGAAAGGCAAACCGACTTCTTTGATGTAGTCGCTTGGTCTCGTCTTGCCGAATTCGCTTCAAAATATTATGTCAAAGGTCAGCTTATCGCTGTTCAGGGACGTATGGAAACAAGAACATATGACGACCGCAATGGTGTCCGCCGCAAGGCATATACAATTGTCGCAGAAAATCTTTATTTCGCTGAGCCAAAACGAAGCGGATATTCCTCTGACGATCAGGGCATGCCCTCTTATGAAAGTCAGTCACAGGTTCCTCCCGCTTTCAGCAACAGCAGTTCTGACGATTTCCGCGAGATTGAGGATGCCGACGACGATCTTCCGTTCTAATAAGTTTTTAACGGAATTAATTTATAATGTAAGGAGACTTATAATATGGAAAACACCGAAAGGATCGAACAGCGTGCAGAACGCCCCGAGCGTCCTGAGCGTCCCGAACGTGCTGAACGCCCAATGCGTGGAAACCGCAAAGGCCGCAGAAAGGTTTGCAGCTTTTGTGTTGATAAGGTAGAGGCTATTGATTATAAAGATGTTGCAAAGCTCCGCAAATACACATCTGAGCGTGCAAAGATTCTTCCCCGCCGCGTTACCGGTACTTGTGCTCGTCATCAGAGAGAGCTTACAACCGCTATCAAACGTGCACGCCACATTGCCCTTCTTCCCTATATCAGTGATTAATTAAATTTTAAAAGACCCGTTTTTAACGGGTCTTTTTTAAGAGGTGCGTATGGGAAAAACAGGATGTTGTTTTTCAGGTCATAGAAATATTCCAAAAAATGATTTTCAATATATTCAAAACAAACTCCAAAATCAAATTAAAGAATTAATACAAATGGGATTTACCGATTTTTATGCCGGAGGTGCTTTGGGATTTGATACTATGTCCGCGATCGAAGTGCTTAAACTAAAAACAATTTATCCTCAAATCAGACTTCATCTTTTTCTTCCCTGCAAGGATCAAACCAAGGGTTGGAAACAAGATGATTTGCAGATATATAATAATATTTTGGAACGTGCCGACAGTATCAACTATTCTTCTGAAACATACACCCGTGAGTGTATATTTGACCGAAACCGAGCATTAGTTGATCATAGCAGCTACTGTATATGTTATCTTTCAAATACAAGAGGCGGAACCGCATACACGGTTAAATATGCAAGGTCAAAGGGGCTTTCCATCATCAATCTGTTTGACGATACACTTGAAAAGCCTTTGGAAACATACGGAAGCCTGATATAAAATGCCCTGTGAATCACAGGGCGTTTTTAAGTTTGCTTAAATAAAAATAAAACGTTTTTAGGTTTTAAAAAGTGAAAAAGTTAATTAAAACGAAACAGAACCAAGAATCCAGCCGCAAAAATCGTGTTTGCACGCATCGGTTATGGTTAATCAAAGACTTTCATATAAACAAAATCCCCTCAGGATTTTTCCTGAGGGGATAGAGTTATATTACGCGGCTCTTAAATTAATAAAAACCTGCATTCATAATTAAATCAATTATACGGGGGTATCCCAAGAAAGTGTAATTTTACCAACAGCAGCTTGAAGAATCATAAGAGCATCAGCAGTAGTTACACCTCCTTCATTGTCTACATTGGCAAGAACGATCTGAGCCTCGTTAAGCTCAATCTTACCAACAGCAGCCTGAAGAGCCATAAGTGCGTCACCAGTAGTTACTTTTCCATCGCCGTCTACATCCCCGGGAACTAACAGCAATCCAATAAATTTCTCAATGTTGGGGATATACTTCTTCATTTCTTCAACGGTATACTCATTTACTTCAGGGTATTCAGTAGCGAATTGTTCAATAGCTTCAGCTATGTTCACCATAAGCTCAGCATCAGGATTTTCTACATCAAGATTGTCGATAAGCTCTGCAATAGCTTGACCGGCAGCAATCTTTGCTTCTTCTCTTTCAACGAATCCGGTCCAAATTGCAATGGCATCTTCATAAACTGTAAAATTGCTAATATAAGCGGTTGCATTTGAGCCATAAGCTTCTATAACAGCCTGAACAGCTGCGGTTGCAGCATCCATAACATCTTTACTGTCGGGATAGGTTACTTCGCCGATAGCATCAATTTTGTTTTCTGCATCGATAATAAGAGTTTCATCAATTTCGACACTGATTGACATTGACTGGATTGTTACGTTTGCTTTGTCATTTACAAGTATAGCAACTGTATAATTACCAGCCTCGGTAACAGTGAAAGGAACTTCAACTGTAGTTCTGCCATTGAAGAAAGCGATTTTTTCATCGTTAGTTTTGGTAAGATCCGCTTTAGAGATCTCCTTTGAAGCAACAATTTCGCCTGCACTGTTCTTTACAGCAGCAGTGCAAATTGTTCCTTCATCAATGGTATCGGCAGAAATGGTTGCATTGAATGCATAATTTCCTGCAGCATATTCTCTTGTATTTGCAAGAGCGGTTTTGTTGTTGTATGCACCTGCAACAGCCTGACCCTTAAGAACACGGAAACCTCTGTCAATAGTATAGCTGCTGTTCTCATAAAATCCGGCAGGATCTCTTTTTCCGTCCTCATCATTCAAATTTTGGAAAGATTCTGCATTTACGGTGAATATCGGATTCTGCATCTCGGGATCCACAGTAATATCATAAACAAAATATTTATAAATTCTGAAATCCCAGAATCCACGGGTGTATATTCTGAACTCACCGGCACTTCCGTCATGTCCGGTCATTGTAACATCAGCGGTAGTTTCTTTATAAGCATATCCATATTCGGAATCATAGCTGTATTCCTTAGAATTAAAGTCGGTCAGCATATCTCCGCCGGCAAAATTAGAAGCGATTGTATCACCGTCAACAAAGATATCGGCAACCATCCATCTTTCGGTTCCGCAATTTTTTCCGGAATAATCATATCTCATAACAAAGCGATATGTATGCTTATCATTAACGGTAGTCTCGTTTGCAAAAGAAAGATATCCGTAGATGCCATATCCGTTAGATGCGACAATCGGTGCACGGTTAAGCATTTTGTATCCGTCTTCTGCGAGGTCGGTTGTGAGGCCGTTTTCGGCCATGTTAGCCATTTCGTTTAATCCCCAGGACTGTATCTCACTGAAATTGGCTTCGTCGTCTGCACTTGCTGCAATAACAGTAGTTCCGAAAACCATAAGCAATGAGAGCACTAGGGATATAATGCGTTTTGCGTTTTTCATTATTATTTCCTCCAAAATATTATTATAGGCCGAAACATCTGTCGGCTTTCTGCGGTCATTATATCATACATTGAAAAAAAAGTAAATAGAAAATTGCACAACTTTTTTATAAATTTATGCTACTATTGATAGATAAAGACAATTTTCATGCTGTTTAATGGCTATGAAGTATGTTCTGGGATATGAAATAGAAGTAACAAACGCATAAATACCAAAATCCACTGTTTTAATTTTTAGATATTAGAATAATAAAAAAGCCCTGCATTTTTAAACATGCGGGCTTTTTATATGTTCTGTTTATCTTAAAAATTTAATTTTGATGTTTTTTGAAAAAACATCTTATAATCAATAATTATCTAACCGGAAGCTGTATCTTTCCTACCGCGTTCTGAAGAACGAGCAGGGCATCAAGAGTGTTAACATTTCCATCAATATTAACATCGGCGGCTTCCTCCTGTTCATCGGTAAAATCTACAACATTTACTGCATTTTGAAGCACCAGAAGAGCATCGGCCGTAGTTACAGCACTGTCATCATTTACATTGCCGTAAAATACACCTGAAGAACTGCCTTCGGGAGTAACTTCGATCATAAATGAGACCATTGGGAGAGATGACGAGTTTGAAACATTGATATTTTCGGGATAACTGTTTTCAGTAGCGGCATACCAATGCGAAACATTCATCGTGTTAGGGGCATTGTATTTCACCGAAGTTATTACTTCGTTTGATGTAATGACGATTTTATCCTTACCCTTAATAGTTACAGAAGTGGGCTTTGTGGCGGCGTTTACAAGGAATCCCTTAACGGCTTCGTCAGCATATGTCTCGAGCCCGTTGCCAACATATTTAAAGCGGACGGTAACAGTCTTTCTGTCGTCGGACAGTTCGTATGAACTGAACACAGGTGCCGCCGAATACTTGATATTTCCCTGTTTGTATACTACTGTTTGTGCTAATGACGCCAACCGTTCGGATATCGGATATTTGCAGTAAGGATGCAGATTGTTTGTATATGCTTTGTCCTTCCAAAGATCAGATGTAGCAGCTATATAGCAACTGGAAACCTGCGAAGGGATCAGTCCCATAATGCTGCGTATTGAAGAAGTAGGCAAAAATTGGTGATCGGTACCGTTGTACATCGGAGGAAGCTCAACAACAAATACAGGGAATTCTTTATTAGTAACATTCGAGTGATTCCTCATATACTCAACAAGACCCTTAAACCGGGTGTTGTACGTTTCGAAAGAGCCTGGAACGAAATCGCTTTCACCCTGATACCAGATCATACCTGCAATTGCGGTTTCACGGAAAGGACGCATATAATGATTATACATAAAACGCGAAGGCATCTTTGTTCCGTTGTAGTTGGTTTTATAAATTCCGTCAGTATCTTTTTCATCAATACCGAGCTCTTCGGCAAGTTCATTACCTATAAAGGTGTTTATATTCTGACCGTTTCCGTTAATTTCAATGAGTCCAATCGGAATAGTATTATCGGTTTTTTCAAGAATCTGTTTTGCAAAGAAATATCCGAGAGCAGTAAAATCTTTTACATTTTCAAAACTCGGACGCTGCCATCCTCCGTTTGCAACAATATCCTTGCATTCCTCGCCGCTTCCCTGTGTGGGATAGGAATTCTGATACACAAGACCGTTATTATTCAGACGGATAATGTCGCTTGCATCAGGTTGAATGTCCTTCCCCGGATATCCTTCAGGGGAATTGCTCACAGCTTCGGAAAAAGTATAAGCAACGTTGGACTGACCCACTACCATATAAACGTCTCCTACCAAAACATCTTTGAAGGTGACGGTTTTAGTTCCGCAGTTTACAGTCATATCATTGCCAAGCTGATTGCAGGCTTCGAGAGTAGTCGGGTATGTAACAGTCCATTCGCCGTTTTCAACGGTGGTGGTTGCATTTTCTCCCATAAATGAAAGAGTAACTTTTTCACCGTTTAAAGAATTGTCGGCAGTGCCCCAAACACGGAATTGCTCATTCCTCTGCACGACCATATCGTTTCCGAATGTTTTTGAAACCGAAAAAGAAGAATAATCCTTTTCAGATGCGACGACGATTGCAGCACATCCGGTTACAGAAAGTGCCGCTGTCAGAACAACCGATAAAACAGTTTCAAAAAATTTGTTCATTATCTTTCAACACCTTATTTGTTTTTTTATAATATATCACAATAAAGATTAAAAATCAACTGCCATCTTGCAGACAAATTTTCATAGAAATGTTCAAATTTGTAAAAATATAGATATTTATTTTAAGTCGTCCTTGAACTGAGGAACATATTCTTCTTTTTCGGCCTCCTTACGTTTACGCCGTGAAAGACTTGCCGCCATCATTACAACAACTATTATAATAGCGGCACCAACCCCCAAAAGCATTAGTTTTGCAGATTTTGAATTTCCTTCTCCCGTATTCTCGCGGATAGTTTTTGTGATAATTGCATTGTCAAAAATTTTATGAGCACTGTTTTCGATTTCCGAAGTGATTTCGGGAGCATAATAAATTATCTGGTATTGCAATCCGTTCTTAACAGTGGTCATATACAGAGTGTCAAGAACTTCATCTCCGCTTGACGACATTTCCATGTAAATATAATGTCCTCCGCCCTGTTCAACTTCGGTCTTTCCGAGAATGGAATAGCCTCTTGAATTGAAATCCTTGGCAAGCTGCTTATAAACTTCTGTGACCATATCGCCGTCGGATTTTTTTAGCTCCCAGATATTGATAGTTGTCTCGCTTCCGATGATCGAAACGCTGCATTGCCGTCCGTCGACGGATTTTGCAAAATATTTTCCGCCCTCGTTATCACGAAAGCTTTCAAGCTGTTCCACATCCAAATCGTAGGCTTCAATATCGGGATTATCGGCTGTAAATTCACTCATTTTAAATACTTTCATATCCTCGGGGAATGCTATTTTAAAATAACTTTCCTCATCCTCATGCCATATTTCTCCGCATGACGATAGACATAAAGCAATCAAACAAACCGTTAAAATACAAAAAAAACGTTTCATAAAGCTCTCCTATTCGTCCAATTTAAGTACCGCCATGAATGCTTCCTGAGGAACTTCCACCGAGCCGAGACTTCTCATTCGCTTCTTTCCTTCTTTTTGCTTTTCAAGCAACTTCTTCTTTCGCGTAATGTCGCCGCCATAACATTTGGCAAGAACGTCTTTTCTCATGGCTCTTATGGTTTCACGGGCAATGACCTTTCCTCCTACCGCGACCTGAACAGGCACCTCAAACAACTGGCGGGGAATATTGTCTTTAAGCTTTTCGGCAATTCTTCTTGCTCTCTTATATGAGCTGTCTGCATGCACGATAAATGAAAGTGCATCCACGATTTCACCATTCAGCAGCACATCAAGCTTCACAAGCTTTGACTTTTTATAACACTTTGGCTCATAATCATAAGACGCATAGCCCTTCGTTCTGGATTTGAGAGCGTCAAAGAAGTCATAAACGATCTCATTAAGCGGCATTTCATAATGAATATCAACGCGTGTGGACGACGGATATTGCATATCAATAAATACCCCGCGGCGTTCCTGGCACAGATCCATAATTGCTCCGACATAATCACTCGGACTGAAAATATGCACATCGCAAACCGGTTCCTCTGCTGATTCAATAGTGGCAGGATCGGGATAATTCGTTGGATTGTCAATATCAACTGTGGTTCCGTCCATAAGATTAATCTTGTAAACAACGCTCGGTGCGGTGGTAATAAGATCAAGGTTATATTCACGCTCAAGACGTTCTTGAATTATCTCCATGTGGAGAAGTCCCAAAAATCCGCAGAGGAAGCCAAATCCCAATGCGGCAGATGTTTCAGGCTCGAAATGAAGAGATGCATCGTTAAGCTGAAGCTTTTCGAGAGCTTCACGAAGATCGGTATATTGAGCACCGTCGGCAGGATAAACTCCGCAGAAAACCACCGGGTTTACTGTTCTGTATCCCTCAAGTGGCTCATTCGCCGGATTTTCAGCACCTGTTATAGTGTCTCCGACACGTGCTTCGCTGACTGTTTTGATGGATGCTGCAAAATAACCGACTTCGCCGGCACACAGCTCTTCACAAGGCATAAATGACTTCGCACCCTTGCGTCCGAGCTCCACAACCGAAAACTCTGCCCCGGTTGCCATCATCTTGATTGCCATCCCGGTTTTGATGGTACCGGAAACAACGCGAAAATATGTGATAACCCCCTTGTAAGGGTCATAGTAAGAATCAAAAATCAATGCTTTGAGCGGAGCTTTGCTGTCACCTGTCGGGGCAGGTATATCTGTAACAATCCGTTCAAGAACCTCTTTGATATTTATGCCGTTTTTGGCAGAAATACGCGGTGCAGACATTCCTTCAATTCCAATGATGTCCTCAATCTCATATGCTACACGCTCAGGATCAGCGGCGGGAAGATCAATTTTGTTTATAACAGGGACTATCTCCAAATTATGATCCACAGCAAGATAAGTATTGGCAAGCGTCTGTGCTTCAATACCCTGAGATGCGTCAACCACCAAAACCGCACCCTCACATGCGGCAAGTGAGCGGGAAACCTCATAATTAAAGTCCACATGACCGGGAGTGTCGATCAAATTAAGCTCATAAGTCTTTTGATCATCTGCTTTATAATAAAGAGTGACTGCATGGGCTTTTATGGTTATCCCTCGTTCCCGCTCAAGATCCATGCTGTCGAGAAGCTGGTCTTCCATATCCCTGAGAGCCACTGTTTGAGTGATCTCGAGCATTCGATCGGCAAGAGTTGATTTGCCGTGATCTATATGTGCGATTATGCAAAAATTTCTTACGTTTTCCTGCGGAATTTTCAAGTCATTACACCCTAACTTAACTTACATCTGAGCTGAGAGAATCCTACCCCGATATGGTTTAACATACCCTATCCCCACTGAAACCGATGCTTCAAATCTCGGCATACGACAGCCATAATTTTAAGCCTTGTTTTAACAAAAATATGTTCATTTTAAACTGCTATGCACCGAAAACGCAGAAGATGTGGATGGATTTTTGCGTTTGAAACAAAAGCTTAGCTAACGCCCTACAACGGTGAAAATGTGAAAAGCCGCCGCAGCTTAAAGTTCCCGGCATATTGTGTTGGACTCTCCTCAGCTTAAACATTGCAAACAATATAATATATGAATTATTTTACCATATTTTCTGCCTCTTTTCAATACCTTTAAGTACTTCGTGTTTTTTTGCTTATAATCGGCAAATTTTTCATTGATTTAAACGCTTTACGGTGGTAAACTAAATAAAAAAGCTATGCGGAGTGCAAAATGAAAAAATATATTTCACTTTTTATTATAATTTCTTTGATATTAGGTCTTTTTGGGTGTTCAAAAGACTACGGAGGAAAAACCGTGAGCTTTGAAGCCTCTCAAATCCCCACCACAATCGATCCGTTTTTGGCAGCGGGAGAAACCGAAATGACAATTGTTGAAAATGTTTATGAGCCGCTGCTAAACGTCACTGAAGAAGGCAAAATCATTCCAGGAGCGGCCGAAAGCTATTCCACTTCCGA
The DNA here is from genome assembly GCA_902490145.1 of uncultured Oscillospiraceae bacterium. Taxonomy (GTDB): domain Bacteria; phylum Bacillota; class Clostridia; order Oscillospirales; family Acutalibacteraceae; genus UMGS1484. The sequence goes on along the minus strand of CABUCT010000005.1, from coordinate 15,327 downwards.
AAACGGGCTTAAAATAACCTTTAAGCTTTGTCGTGATGCTCGGTGGTCAGACGGTCGAGCTGTTCTTGCTGACGATTTTGTATTCTCTCTCTGCCGCGGAGTTGATCCTGAAACCAAATGGATCGGTGTTGACTCTATCGCCTGCATAAAAAATGCACAAGACATTATAGCCGGCCGAACCGATCCTTCAAAACTTGCGGTTTATGCGTCCGATGATTTTACTCTTGTAATAGACTTAAGCATCCCCGACGATGACTTTTTACTTGCACTGGCAGGTGTGGCCGGAATTCCTTGCCGACGTGACTTTTTTGAAGAATCGGGCGGTAAATACGGCATGGACAAAGATTCCTGTCTTTGCAACGGTCCGTTTTATGTTTCCCGGTGGATAAAAAATGAGGGTGAAGAAGCTTTAAAAATATCTAAAAACAAAGAATACCACGGAGACCGTTCGGCAGTTTCTTCGGGAATATATTTCACCTTTGACAGCGAAAAAAATCGTCTTTCGAAAATTAAAACCGGCAGTATCGACGGCGGGATCATTTCAAAAGAAAGCCTTTCCTCCGGTGATGAAAATAATATTATTTCATGTGCAAATGCACAGGTATCGCTTGTATTTAGCAGCAGTCAAAATGCTCTTACTGCTGATAAAAATCTTCGAAAAGCACTTTATCTTTCGGCTGACCGAAGCTGTCTTTCGACTGTACTTTCCGAATATGAACAGCCTTTGGATTCGATCCTTCTTCCAAACAGCTTTTTAGCCGGCGGAAAATATATCGAACTTGATACTCAGTCAGTCCCAACACAAAACAATGAAGAAGCTGTCGCTGCTTTCGCACAGGCTCAAAAAAATATTGACGTCAAAAAACTTTCTGAACTTAAACTGATTTATTCTGAGGAGGACGAGCGACACACCATTATAAATTATTCGGTTCAGTGCTGGCAAAAATTATTTGGTATTAACGTAAAGGTTGAAAAAGTCCGGGATTCGGATATTTCTCCGATGCTTAAAAGCGGAGAAGCTCAGATGGCGGTTATTTCGGTGAATCCTGTTGACAGATTAGCAGTTTCAACACTTAATATGTTTGAAAAGAACAAAATTCCTGTTGGTGACGATCAATATACAGAACTAATAAAAGCCGGATCAACCTCAAACGACAAGGTTTTGGAATGTGAAAAATATCTCTTTGACAACTATCTCGTATTTCCGCTTTACTTTACTCAAAAATATTTTGTGTTTTCAAAATCGGTGGTAAATCCTGAAATAAACAGTTTTTGGGGAACTCTTGATTTTTCAAAAATCGGTATATCATCATAATATTTAAATTCAAGTATGAATAAATGTCAAAAAAGAGGCAATAATATCATCGGTTCTAAAAAGAGGTGATATTATGATGATTATGGATCGAATCGCACTTATCCTTACCATTATCGGTGCTCTCAACTGGGGAAGCATTGGCCTGTTTAAATTTGATATTGTGGCATGGATTTTTGGAGGTCAGGGTGCAACTCTCAGCCGTATTATATACACATTGGTAGCACTGGCCGGAATTTGGTGCATCTCTCTGCTCTTCCGCGAACGCGAAGAAATCGTGGAACGTCGCGAAGCATAAGGCGAATAAGAGCAAAAGTCCCCGGTTATAAGGAATAACTCCTTATGACCGGGGATTATTTTATGTTAAGCATATTTTTATTTTAAATTCAAATTTCCAAATCCTCTTGGTATTTTTTATTTTTCGCATCTAATTATTTTAATTAAGCTGAGGAAGACCAAACACAATATACCGAAAACCTTAAACGGCACAAAACGCAGTCAATCTTTTCGGACTGATGAGTGTTTTAACAATGCAGAGCCGAAAATCCAACCGCGAAAATCATGTTCGTACACGTCAGTTAAGCTGAAGAGAGTCGAACACAATATGCCGAAAACTTGAAGCTGTGGCGGCTTTTCACGGTTTCACCGTTGTCGGGCGGCACTTTCAAATGCCAAAATCCATCCACCGCTACTGACTTTTCGGTTCATAGCAGTTGAAAATAAACATATTTTTGCCCCGACAAGGCATAAACCCTCAACTACTGCCGTATGCCGACATTTGAAGCATCGATTTCAGCAGAAATAGGACATTTTAAACCATATTGGGGTAGGCTTCTCTCAGCTTAACCCATAACCGACGCATCCGAACACTCTCAAAAAGCGTGGGGTAATTTTAAACTTATCGCTCTCGCAGGGCGTGAGCCTGCATCGTGCTGTGCATTTAAAATTGCATTGCAATATTCATCTTTGGTTCGGATAATTTTCGAGTGCGGGATTTTTGGCTGTGTTCGGCAATCGGGCTGACACCCAACAACGGTGAAAACTTTAAGCGGTACAAAACTCAGTCAATCCTTTCAAGTTGACGAGTATTTTAACAATTCAGAGCGAAAATCCAGCCGTGAAAATCGTGTGCGTACATGTTGGTTAAGTCCTGATTTCACCGGTATTTTATATACAGCTTGACTTCAAAATAAAATTTTTGATTTTGCCGAAACATTTAGTAACACTTATTTGAATCAGGTTTATAAAAAGCAAAAATCCCGAAGGAAATTCTTCGGGATTTTGGAGCTGCTAGGCAGACTCGAACTGCCGACCTCGTCCTTACCAAGGACGCACTCTACCACCTGAGCCATAGCAGCAAAATGGCGACCTGGATGGGAATCGAACCCACGACCTCTAGCGTGACAGGCTAGCGTTCTAACCGGCTGAACTACCAGGCCAAATCGGAACAACTTATTACCTGTTCCAGACTGCTAGATTATTATAATAACTAACCCTCGATTTGTCAATAGTAAATTTTTATTTTGCAAAATTTAATTTAACAGGCGTTAAACATTCAATTTACTGAGCTTTAAGACCTTTTACATGCTATCGCATTTTGTTTTCACGTTTTTCTTTTTATCCCTTTTCCTGTCGGAATAAATTTTCCTCATCTTGACCAGTTTGCATGCATCTGAATGGCTCAATTTGGTTGCTTTTTTGAATTGACAACAAAAAATCGCTGTGTTATAATAATAATGTTCTTTTTAAATAGAATTACTATTATATATATCCTTTGCGACTGACGGATAATGTGGAGCACCACAATGAAACAAAGGGTATTTCAAAGCCGACCGTCTGGGCGCACTTAAATCTAAAGGTTAAGTGCACCCTTATTGTTTTTACAGGAGGTTTAACATGAAAAAAATCGCTATTGTTATGGGAAGCGACAGCGACCTTCCGGTTGTCAAAAAAGCCGTGGATATGCTGGAAAAATTCTGCGTTCCATATGAAGTATATGTGTTTTCAGCTCATCGGACTCCAAAAGAGGCTGCAGAGCTTGCTAAAACCGCAAGAGAAAAAGGATTCGGTGCAATTATTGCCGCTGCCGGGATGGCTGCACATCTTGCCGGAGCAATTGCTGCAAACACAACCTTGCCGGTAATCGGGATTCCGGTATCATCAGGGAATTTAGGCGGTATTGACGCACTTCTGTCAACAGTACAAATGCCAACGGGGATACCTGTTGCGACTGTTGCTGTAAACGGTGCAGCCAATGCCGCATTATTATGCATTCAGATGCTTGCTATCGAAGATGCCGAACTTGCAAAAAAGCTTGAAGAAAAACGCATTGACGACAGCAAAACAGTTCTTGAAAAAAACGCTAAAATAGCAGAGCAATTTAACAAATAGAAAAACAAAAACAGGGAGGACAAAAGAATGCAAAAGTGCGAACAATTATACGAAGGTAAGGCAAAAAAGGTTTTTGCCACCGAAAACCCCGATTGCGTTATCGTGTCTTACAAAGATGATGCAACCGCTTTTGACGGTCTCAAGAAAGGAACGATTCTCGGCAAAGGTGCGGTTAACAACCGTATGTCCAACTACCTGATGCAGCTTCTTGAAAAAAGCGGCATACCAACACATTTTGTGGAAGAGCTTTCCGACCGTGAAACAATTGTGAAAAAGGTTGAGATTGTACCTCTTGAAGTTATAATCCGCAACATTTCAGCTGGCTCTTTTGCAAAAAGATACGGCGTTCCTGAGGGTATCGTTTTTGATTCGCCCACAATCGAATTTTCCTATAAAAACGACGATCTTCACGACCCGCTCATAAATTCTTATCATGCGTTGGCTTTGGGACTTGCCTCATCCGAGGAAATCGAAACAATTAAATCAATGGCATTTAAGATTAATGACCTTTTAAAGGAATATTTCAAATCGCTCAACGTAAACTTGGTTGATTTTAAATTAGAATTCGGCCGTACCTCAGACGGCACAATAGTTTTGGCAGACGAAATTTCTCCGGACACCTGCCGTTTTTGGGATGCAAAAACAAATGAAAAGTTGGATAAAGACCGTTTCAGACGCGATCTCGGCGGTGTTGAAGACGCTTATAAAGAAATGATGTCACGTGTTTTCGGAGAATAAAATCTTCGGAAAATAAAATCAGAGAAATAACAAAAGAGTAACAGGAGGATTTATCGCAATGGGAGGATTTTTTGGGGCAGTTTGTGACCATGACGTAATTTCTGACGTTTTCTTCGGTACAGACTATCATTCACATTTGGGTACCCGCAGGGGCGGTATCGCGTCGTTCAATGATGATATCGGATTTCAACGGGAGATCCACAACATTGAAAACTCACCGTTCAGAACAAAGTTTGAACACATATTTGATGAAATTCACGGAAATTCTGCAATCGGCTGTATCAGTGATTCCGAACCGCAGCCTTTGCTTATAAGATCAAATCTCGGTACATACGCACTTTGCATAATAGGCATTATTAACAATGCAGATGAGCTTATAAAGCAATATCTTTCATTCAGCGGCGGACACTTCAGTGCAATGACCGGCGGTGCAATAAACTCCACCGAACTCGTTGCTGCACTCATAAACCAAAAAAGCACCTTTATCGAGGGTATTTCTTTTGCCCAAAAAGTTATTGAAGGAACTGCATCCATTCTTATTTTAAAAGAAGACGGATCAATCATTGCGGCTCGTGACCGATTGGGGAGAATTCCAATTCTCGTCGGAAAAAATGAACACGGATATTGCGTTTCTTTTGAATCATTCGCATATCAAAAGCTTGGCTATGCCGATGAAGCGGAGCTTGGGCCCGGTGAAATCGTGGAGCTTACCGCAAAAGGTATGAAACAGCTGAAAGCCCCCGGAAAATGCATGCGTATTTGTTCCTTTCTCTGGACATATTACGGATATCCGACTTCAACCTATGAAGGGGTAAACGTTGAGGTTATGCGTTACCGCAACGGAAAGATCATGGCTCAGCACGACAAAGAAACCGGCGTTGCACAGGATATTGATTATGTCGGCGGAGTTCCCGATTCCGGAACCCCTCATGCAATCGGATATGCAAACGAAAGTCACAAGCAATTTGCAAGACCGTTCATAAAATATACCCCCACATGGCCGAGAAGCTTTATGCCGGCAAAACAGACCGACCGAAACCGCGTTGCGAAAATGAAACAGGTCCCTGTCAACGATCTTATAAAAGGCAAAAAACTTTTGTTCGTTGACGATTCTATCGTTCGCGGAACTCAGCTTCGTGAAACGGTTGAATTCCTTTACGAAAACGGAGCCGAAGAGGTACATATGCGTTCTGCCTGCCCTCCCATTATGTATGGATGCAAATATCTTAATTTCTCAAGAAGCACAAGCGACATGGAACTGATCACCAGAGCTACTATCATGGAGCTTGAGGGCGAAGAAGGTTTCAATCACTTGGAAGAATACAGCGACGCATCGACCGAACGCGGTCAAAGGATGCGTAAAGCTATCAGCGACAAGCTGGGATTCGCTTCACTCGAATATCAATCACTTGAAGGTGTTATTGAATCGATAGGCATCGAGCCGTGCAAGCTTTGCACATACTGTTGGAATGGAAAGGAATAAACCATGAATAATTCAAAGTCTGAAAGTTACGCAGCCGCCGGTGTAGATATTACCGCAGGATATAAGGCTGTCGAGCTTATGAAAGCACACATTGCGAAAACTATCACATCGGGAGTTTGCTCTGATGTCGGTGGTTTCGGCGGTTTGTTTGAGCTGGATGTAAAAGGCATGGAAAAGCCCGTGCTTGTAAGCGGAACAGACGGAGTTGGCACAAAACTTAAGCTTGCATTTCTTCAGGACAAACACGACACGGTCGGTATTGACTGCGTGGCTATGTGTGTTAACGATATTATTTGCTGCGGTGCAAAGCCTCTGTTTTTCCTCGATTATATCGCCTGCGGCAAAAATGTTCCCGAGAAAATCGCCGCCATCGTATCGGGCGTGGCTGAGGGATGCGTTCAAAGCGGTGCGGCTCTTATCGGCGGCGAAACCGCCGAAATGCCGGGATTTTATCCGGTTGACGAATACGATCTTGCCGGTTTTGCAGTGGGAGTTGTGGACAAGCCTAAAATTCTTAATCCCTCCTCTATGCAGGTCGGCGATGTGATTATTGCTCTTCCTTCAAGCGGAGTTCACTCAAACGGTTTTTCACTTGTCAGAAAGGTGTTTGGAGTCGGTACAAACGACATTTCCTCTCCGGTCAGCGAGCTTTATGGAAAATCGATAGGCGAAACGCTTCTTACTCCAACAAAAATTTATGTAAAGCCTGTTCTTGCCCTGCTTGAAAAGGCAACTGTCCGTTCAATCTCGCATATCACAGGCGGAGGATTTTATGAAAATATTCCGAGAAGTCTGCCAAACGGTATGTGTGCAAAAATAGAGCGGAACAAGCTTCGTATTCTTCCCATTTTCGATCTGATTGCAAAACAGGGAAACATTCCTGAAAGAGATATGTTTAACACCTTTAACATGGGCGTTGGTATGAGCATCGTTGTGAAAAAAGAAGATGCTGATATTGCGTTGTCAGTTTTGAAAGAAAACGGTGAAGACGCTTATATTATGGGTGAGATCACAAACGCGGACGAAAAGGTAATTATATGCTGAACAAAACAAAAATAGCTGTGCTGGTTTCGGGCGGCGGAACTAATTTGCAGGCTCTTATCGATGCACAAAACAGCGGAATACTTCAAAGCGGTGAAATAGTTCTCGTTGTGTCAAACAAATCTGACGCTTATGCACTTACCCGTGCTCAAAACGCAGGGATAAAAACTGCTGTTATTTTAAGAAAGGACTTCAAAAGCAAAGAAGATTTTGAAAAAAGTCTTATTTCCTGCCTTGAAGAAAACGGTATTGAGCTTATCATCCTCGCCGGATTTATGAGCATATTAAGTTCTGATTTTACTTCCCGTTATCCAAAGCGTATTCTCAACGTCCATCCATCTCTGATCCCTTCGTTTTGCGGAGAAGGATTTTATGGTCTGAAAGTGCACGAAGCGGCACTTTCCTATGGCGTTAAGGTCACGGGAGCCACCGTTCATTACGTAAACGAAGTTCCCGACGGAGGAGAAATTATCTTGCAAAAAGCAGTTGATATCCTCGATTCAGACACGCCTGAAATTTTACAAAAGAGAGTTATGGAAGAGGCAGAATGGATTTTGCTGCCGAAAGCCGCAGAAAAGGTATCGGCGAAACTTCAAGGGAAAGGTGAAAAACAATGAATATCTATGAAATAAAAACTATGGGCGACCGTATTAAAGGAAATCCTTATGTTGGGAGAGGCATTGTTATCGGCAAATCAGAAGATGGCAAAAATGCCGTGTCCGCCTACTTCATTATGGGCCGAAGCGAAAACAGCCGCAACCGTGTTTTCACGGTAAGAGACGGAGCTGTTTTCACCGAACCGTTCGACGCTTCTAAGGTTGAGGATCCCTCACTCATCATTTATGCGGCCGTCCGTTCAATCGACAACAAACTTATTGTGACAAACGGTGATCAAACCGACACAATTTATGATTTCATAAAAAATGGCAAATGCTTTATAAAAGCTCTTAAAACCCGTGAATTTGAGCCTGATGCTCCAAACCTTACCCCCAGAATCAGCGGTATGCTGACTTTTGCTAAAAATGATTTTGGCTACAAAATGAGTATTCTTAAAAGTATTGATGAATCCGGCACTGACTGTGCAAGATTCACTTTTGATTATCCTTCAAAAGCCGGGCTGGGACATTTCATTCACACATATGTGACCGACGGAAATCCAATTCCCACCTTCCAAGGGGAGCCCGAAAGAGTGGCAATTCCGAACAATATCGACATATTCACAAACGATATTTGGCATAATCTTGATGATAACAATAAAATTTCTCTCTATGTTCGTTACACCGATCTTTCAGATGGCAGTATCACCGAGAGAGTTATCAACAAAAACAAAATCGGAGGTTAATAATGAAAGAATTTGAGTTAAAATACGGATGCAATCCAAATCAAAAGCCCTCCAGAATATACATGGAAAACGGCGATGATCTGCCCATTGAAATCCTTTGCGGAAGACCCGGATATATAAATTTTCTTGACGCTTTTAATGCATGGCAGCTTGTAAAAGAGCTTAAAGCTGCTCTCGGGATGCCTGCGGCCACATCCTTTAAACACGTAAGCCCAACATCTGCAGCTGTCGGTATTCCTCTTTCAGACAAACTTAAAAAAGCCTGCTTTGTGGACGATATCGACGGTCTTGATAATTCTCCTCTTGCCTGTGCGTTTGCAAGAGCCAGGGGCACCGACCGCATGTGTTCTTTCGGTGATTTCATTGCACTTTCCGATACCTGTGACGTTACCACCGCACTTATGATAAAGCGTGAAGTTTCAGACGGCGTTATAGCTCCCGCATATGAACCGGAGGCTCTTGAAATCCTCAAGTCAAAACGCAAAGGCAACTATAATATAATTAAAATTGATCCAAACTACGTTCCCGAAGTCACCGAGCGTAAACAAGTTTTCGGAATCACATTTGAACAGGGTCGCAACAACTTTGAAATAAACAACTCTCTCCTTGAAAGGATAGTAACAGCAAACAAAGACCTTCCCGATTCTGCAAAACGCGATTTGATCGTCGCACTTATCACACTTAAATACACTCAGTCAAATTCTGTTTGCTATGCTGTCGACGGCCAGGCAATCGGAGTGGGAGCCGGTCAGCAGTCAAGAATCCACTGCACACGTCTTGCCGGTGGAAAAGCCGACACATGGTTTTTGCGTCAACATGAAAAGGTCTTGAATCTTCCCTTCCTTGACACTATCGGACGTCCAGAAAGAGACAACGTCATTGATGGTTACATCAATAAAAATGAAGAGGATGTCTGTGCAGACGGGAACTGGCAAAAATACTTTTCATCAAAGCCGGAGCCGCTCACAAATGAAGAAGTCCGTGAATATCTTGATAGCATAAGCGGCGTTTCTCTCGGCTCGGATGCATTTTTCCCGTTTGGCGATAATGTTGAGCGTGCATATAAAAGTGGTGTTACATATATTGCACAGCCCGGTGGCTCAATCCGTGACGATCTTGTAATAGAGGCCTGTGATCACCGCAATATGGTTATGGCCTTCACCGGAATGCGTTTATTCCATCATTAATAATTTGTTTGAGGTTGAATTATGAATTTTTTTGAAGAATTAAAGAATTATGATGAGCAGGTCGCGTCTGCCTGCCAAGACGAACTTACTCGTCAGCGTAATAACATTGAACTTATCGCTTCCGAAAACATTGTGTCAAAGGCTGTTTTGCTTGCAGCCGGAGGAGTTCTTACCAACAAATATGCCGAAGGTTATCCGTCAAAGCGTTACTACGGCGGATGCCAATGTGTTGATGTTGTTGAAGAAATTGCCCGTGAACGTGCCAAAAAGCTTTTCGGAGCAGAATACGCCAATGTTCAGCCGCATAGCGGTGCAAACGCAAATCTTGCCGTTTTCTTTGCCCTGCTTAACCCAGGCGACACAGTCATGGGCATGAACCTTCAGCAGGGCGGTCACCTTTCTCACGGCTCACCTGTTAACATTTCGGGTAAATATTTCAACGTCGTGCCTTATGGTGTAAGCGAAGACACTGAAATGATTGATTATGACGAAATGCTAAAAATAGCTCTTGATTGCAAGCCAAAGCTTATCGTCGTCGGTGCAAGTGCTTATTCAAGGATTATCGATTTTGCACGCTGCCGTGAGATTGCCGACAAGGTCGGGGCATATTTAATGGTCGACATGGCTCATATCGCAGGCCTCATCGCAGCCGGAGTCCATCCGTCGCCCGTCCCCTTTGCAGATGTTGTTACCACCACGACACACAAAACTCTCCGCGGACCGAGAGGCGGTCTTATCCTTTGCAAAGAATCTCTCGGAAAACAAATCGACAAGGCGGTATTTCCCGGAACACAGGGCGGTCCTTTGATGCATATTATTGCCGCCAAAGCCGTTGCTTTGGGAGAAGCTTTGACCGATGAATTTAAGGTCTATCAACAGCAAATTGTTAAAAACGCTCAGGTCCTTTGCAATGAGCTTTTGAATAAAGGCGTGGATATTGTATCCGGCGGAACAGATAATCACCTGATGCTGCTCAAACTCACAAAATACGGAGTAACCGGCAAGGAGCTTGAACATCGTCTTGACGAAGTACATATAACCGCAAACAAAAATACTATTCCGAACGATCCTCAGAGTCCGTTTGTCACAAGCGGGCTGAGAATCGGCACTCCTGCCGTTACCACACGCGGATTTAAGGAAGAGGAAATGAAGCTTATCGCCAATTGGATTTATCAGTCGATCACAGATTTCGATGCAAAGAAAGCGTCCATTTCAAATGAAGTTCTGGAGCTTTGTTCACATTTCCCGATCTATTAAACTTAAGAAAGAATTCGGGTAACCGAATTCTTTCTCATATACAAAGGAGAAACATTATGAAGATAATGGTTGTCGGCGGCGGCGGCCGTGAGCACGCAATCATAAAAAAGCTTAAAGAAAACAAGAAAATTACCGAAATTTTTGCTCTTCCCGGAAATGGAGGAATTGCATCCGACGCAACATGCGTCCCTATTAACGCAAAAGACACTGACGGTATAGTCAAATTTGCATCAGAAAACAAAATCGATTATGCTGTCGTAGCTCCCGATGATCCGTTGGTACTCGGAACGGTGGACAAGCTAAACGAAGTCGGTATTCCCTGTTTCGGTCCCACCAAGGATGCTGCTATCATTGAGGGAAGCAAAGTTTTTTCAAAGAATCTCATGAAAAAATACGGAATTCCGACCGCTGAATACGAAGTATTTGATAATGCGAAAGACGCTTTAAAATACCTTGAAACCGCTCCTATTCCAACCGTTATCAAAGCGGATGGACTAGCTCTCGGTAAGGGCGTTATTATTGCCCAAACAAGAGATGATGCTATTTCTGCCGTTTCATCCATTATGGAGGACAAGCTTTTCGGTGAAAGCGGAAGCCGCATTGTTATCGAAGAGTTTTTAACCGGTCCCGAGGTTTCGGTTCTTTCTTTCACCGACGGTGAAACGGTCGTTCCTATGGTGTCTTCCATGGATCACAAACGTGCCGGCGATGGTGACACCGGGCTTAACACCGGCGGCATGGGAACAATTGCCCCAAATCCTTACTACACAAAAGAAATCGCAGATATTTGCATGCAGACCATTTTCCTCCCGACAATTCAAGCAATGAAAGCCGAAGGCAGAATCTTTAAGGGCTGCCTTTATTTCGGACTTATGTTAACTCCGAACGGACCGAAAGTTATCGAATACAACTGTCGCTTCGGCGATCCCGAAACACAGGTCGTTCTTCCCCTTCTTGAAAGCGATCTGCTTGATATTATGCAAGCCACAACAAACGGTACTTTAAGTTCTGAAACAGTGAAATTTTCTGATAAAAATGCGGCTTGTGTTGTGATGGCCTCGAACGGATATCCACAAAAATATGAAACCGGATTCGAGCTTGATATCCCAAAGAATATTGACGGTGAAGTATATATTGCCGGTGCAAAACTCGAAAACGAAAAACTCTTAACTTCCGGAGGGCGGGTTCTCGGCGTTACGGCTGTTGCCGACACATTAAAAGAAGCAGTCGAAAAAGCTTACAGTCTTGTTTCGGAAATTAATTTTAAAAATGCTTATTATCGTCATGATATCGGCAAAAGAGCTTTGGCAGCAAAGGAGGGAAAGTAATGGTTTATCGCGTTTATGTTGAAAAGAAAAAAGGGCTGGCAAACGAAGCGGCTTCCCTGCTTTCCGATGCCAAAGGAATTTTGCAGATAAAAGGCATTGAAAACATTCGTATTATAAACCGATACGACGTTGAAAATATCGACAAAGAGCTTTTTGAATATGCAAAGGCAACCGTGTTTTCCGAACCGCAGTTGGATATCGTTTCTGACTCCCTCAAATTTGATGCTGATACTGTTTTTGCGGTCGAATATCTTCCCGGCCAGTTTGATCAACGTGCAGATTCTGCATCTCAGTGCATTCAGATAATTTCGCAGGGCGAGCGTCCTGCCGTCAGAACTGCAAAGATATATATGCTATATGGAAATCTGAGTAAAAATGACATTGCACAAATAAAGAAATACGTTATTAACCCTGTTGAATCCCGTGAGGCTTCACTTGATACGGTCGATACTTTGAAAACAGATTATGAAATCCCAACCTCTGTTAAAACACTCGACGGATTTAATAAGCTTAACAAAGAAGAGCTTGCAGACTTTGTTAAACAATATGGTCTTGCTATGGACGAAGACGATATTGCCTTCTGCCAGAAGTATTTTATAAGCGAACGCCGCGATCCGACAATTACCGAAATCCGTATGATTGATACATACTGGTCGGATCACTGCCGTCACACCACCTTCCTCACCACGATCGACAATGTTGAATTTGAGGATGAACTGCTCAAAGAAGCTTATAACGATTATATTGAAACCAGAAAACAGCTTGGCAGAACGAAGCCGATTAACCTTATGGACATCGCGACTCTTGCTGCAAAATACTTAAAGAGCATTGGTAAACTCGACAAACTTGACGAATCGGAAGAAATAAATGCATGTACCGTTAAAATTGAAGTTGAGGCTGATGGAAAAAAAGAGCCCTGGCTTTTACTCTTTAAAAATGAAACTCACAATCATCCCACCGAAATCGAGCCTTTCGGCGGTGCGGCGACCTGTATCGGCGGTGCAATCCGCGATCCGCTGTCCGGCCGTTCTTATGTTTACGGTGCAATGAGGGTAACGGGTGCTGCAGATCCGCTAAAACCTGTTTCAGAAACTTTGGAAGGAAAACTCCCTCAGCGTAAAATCGTAACAACTGCCGCTTCCGGCTATTCATCATACGGTAACCAGATCGGTCTTGCAACCGGAATCGTTGACGAAATATATCACGACGGCTATGCTGCCAAACGCATGGAAATCGGTGCAGTCATTGCCGCCGCCCCTCAGGAAAACGTTCGCCGTGAGCGTCCCGCCCCCGACGACGTGGTTATTCTTCTTGGGGGAAGAACGGGAAGAGACGGCTGCGGCGGTGCAACGGGTTCCTCAAAATCTCATACCCTTGAATCGCTTGAAAGCTGCGGGGCAGAAGTTCAAAAAGGTAATGCTCCCGAAGAACGCAAGCTCCAAAGACTTTTCCGCAACAGCCGTGCAAGCCGCATGATCAAACGCTGCAACGACTTTGGTGCAGGCGGTGTGTCGGTTGCTATCGGCGAACTTGCCGACGGCCTGAATATCGACCTTAATGCTGTTCCCAAAAAATACGACGGCCTCGACGGAACCGAGCTTGCCATCAGCGAATCACAAGAGCGTATGGCTGTCGTGGTGGCTCCTGAAGATGCCAATGAGTTTATAAGTCTCGCCGAGAAAGAAAATCTTGAAGCAACAGCAGTGGCTGTAGTTAAAGCTGATCCGCGTCTCACAATGACTTGGAACGGAAACACCATTGTTGATATAAGCCGCGAATTTTTGAATTCAAACGGTGCGGAAAAACACATAAATATTGCCCCCGAAAAGCCGCAGTTAGCAGAAAGAAAAATCGGAAATAATTTCTGTGAAGAATATTTGAAGCTTGCAGGTGATCTGAATATCTGCTCCAAACGCGGGCTTTCCGAACGCTTTGATTCCACCATCGGTGCCGGCACAGTGCTCATGCCTTTCGGCGGTAAGTTCCAGCAAACTCCGATTCAGGCTATGGTTCAAAAAATATCGGTTGAAAAGGCTTATACCGACGACTGCTCGCTTATGTCGTTCGGATACAATCCTTTCATTACTGAAAAAAGTCCCTATCACGGAGCATATCTCGCGGTTGTGGAATCGGTCTGTAAACTTATTGCAACAGGCACCGATTTTAAAGATGTTTATTTGACCTTCCAGGAATATTTTGAACGTCCTGAAAAAGATCCCGCACGTTGGGGAAAACCGCTTGCCGCTTTGCTCGGTGCGTTCAAGGCTCAAAAAGAACTCGGTATCGGTGCAATCGGAGGAAAGGACTCCATGAGCGGTACTTTTGAAAAAATTGACGTTCCCCCCACTCTTGTATCGTTTGCAGTGTCGACCGACAAGGTTCAAAACATTGTCTCTCCTGAATTCAAAAAACCCGGCAACTATGTCATTCTCCTCAAATGTGATTTTGATGAAAATAATCTGCCCAAGACAAGCTCTCTTATGGCTCTGTTTGATAAGGTGACTGAACTTCTTCGGTCGGGCAAGGCGGTCTCGTGCTACACTCCCGGTATGGGCGGCGTGGGTGAAGCCATACTCAAAATGTGTATCGGAAATGGATTTGGGTTTAAGTATTCCGACTCGATGACCATGAACAATATCTTCGGATATAACTACGCTTCATTCATTCTTGAAGTCACCGAAGATATAGATCCTGAAAATACAATCGGCGTTATCACAGCTGATCGAAAAATCACTTTGAAAAATGAAAGCCTATCCCTTGATGAGCTTCAAAAAGTTTATGAAGATAAACTTGAAAGCGTATATACCTGCAATTTGCCGGCTGACGGGAAAAAGATCAAGAATTACTCATATACAAAAGGAACCGTTCTTGCCCCCGCAGTTAAAGTTGCAAAACCGCGTGTGCTTATTCCTGTGTTCCCCGGAACAAACTGTGAATACGATTCGGCAAAGGCTGTTCGCGATGCAGGAGCAGAAGCTGAGATATTTGTTATCAACAACCTGACTGCCGACGGAATCTCCCGAAGTGTTGAACAGTTTGCATCGGAGGTTGCAAATTCTCAGATCATCTTTATTCCCGGAGGATTTTCCGGCGGAGACGAACCCGACGGTTCGGGAAAATTTATCACAGCATTCTTCCGCAATGCAGCAATCAAAGAGCAGGTCACGGCTCTTCTTGAAAAACGCGACGGACTTATGTGCGGAATCTGCAACGGCTTCCAGGCTCTTATCAAGCTCGGTCTTGTTCCG
>CABUCT010000004.1 GCA_902490145.1 uncultured Oscillospiraceae bacterium | reverse complement strand
TGCCAAGATGCCGCCCGATGCACGTGGAAAACTTCAGGAAACGATAGAAAGAGTAATCAACGAAGGCTGTAGCGGACTTATCTGCATAATACTTTAAACAAAAAACGGCTGTCATCCTTGAAAAAGGATTGACAGCCGTTTTAACATAGTTGATGTAAAAAACACTTGCAAAATTTTTCTGTATGTGTTAATATAATCTAGCATTCAAATTTCCGCCGTTTCCTGCGGCGAGATTAATGTGCAAAATTACATTAATATGGATGGTCCAATGCTTTTGTTATAAAGGTAAGAACATTCGAAAAAAACAGGAGGATTTTCAATGGACGCACTTAAACAATTGACTGCAAGTCAGCTCAAAACCGAAGTACCACAGGTAGTTATTGGTGATACCGTAAAGGTTCATGTTAACATCCGTGAGGGAGAAAGAGAAAGAATTCAGGTATTTGAAGGAACCGTTATTGCAAAAAACGGAAGCGGTATCGCTGAAACCTTCACTGTTCGTCGTGTTTCCTATGGAGTAGGAGTCGAGCGTGTATTCCCGATTCATTCCCCTATCGTTGCTAAGGTTGAAACCGTCCGTAAGGGTCGTGTTCGTCGCAGCAAGCTTTATTATCTGCGTGACCGTGTTGGTAAAGCTGCAAAGGTCAAAGAGCAGATTAGATAAGTCTGTCGGCTGCAGCCCGAAAATTTGCCCGATTGGGGTGCACGCGTTAGTGCACCCTTTTCTGCTTTTATGCTTATTTTATGAAAGGTCGTGCCTCGTATGTCTGAAACAAGTCAAAAAAAGAACTCGCAGGAGATAATTGAATGGGCCGATTCAATAGTTATTTCCGTTTTGTGTGTGGTGCTTTTATTTACTTTTGCTTTTCGAATGGTTGGAGTAAAAGGAGCTTCTATGGAGGATACTCTCAAAACAGGAGATAAAGTAATAATATATAATCTGTTTTATAAGCCGAAAGCGGGAGATATTGTTGTTGTTTCCCGTGCTGATTTAAAAGAAAATGGTACGACTGCTGAACCGATAATCAAACGTGTTATTGCCACGGAGGGACAGACCATTCGCTTTGATTTCAATACGGGGGATGTTTTTGTTGACGATGTGCTTCTTGACGAGCCGTATGTTAAAGGATATACTATCCCCGGAAGAGTACCGATGGACAATCCATATACCGTTCCGGACGGACATGTTTTTGTAATGGGTGATCATCGATCAGTGTCAAAGGATAGCCGTACTCAAGAAGTTGGAGCTATTGATGAAAGATATATTTTAGGAAAAGCGTTTTTCCAATTGTTCCCATTTTCAGAAGGAGGAGTGCTTGATTAATGAGTGAATCTTTGTCAATACAATGGTTCCCGGGACATATGGCAAAAACACGCCGTCTTATAACAGAAAGCCTTCCGCTTATAGATGGTGTGGTTGAGATTATTGACGCCCGTATTCCGGTTTCCAGCCGAAATCCTGAGCTTGATTCTATTATAAAAGACAAGCCGAGAATAATCCTTATGAACAAGGCGGATATTGCTGATGAAAATTCAAACCGCCGTTGGATAGCATATTATGCAAAAAAAGGTATTCCTGCCCTTCCGGTCGATTGTAAAACCGGAAAGGGCTTAAATGGTTTTTCAAACAAAGTTAATGATGTAATGGGGGACTGTCTTCAAAAATTTCGTGACAAGGGTATGACAGGAAGAACCCTTCGAATTATGGTAGTTGGAGTTCCGAACGTTGGTAAATCTTCGTTTATTAATCGCATGGCTAAAAATAATAAGGCTAAGGTTGCCGACAGACCGGGTGTTACACGCGGGAATCAGTGGTTTAATATCGGAGGAGGTATTGAACTTATGGATACGGCAGGTGTTCTTTGGCCGAAGTTCGAAGATCCGCTGGTCGGTGAACGTCTTGCTTTTACAGGGGCAGTAAAGGATGTGGTCACTGATATTGAACTGCTTTCTATACGATTGCTTGAGCTTATGAAAAAAACCTGCAAGCAAAATCTCGAACAAAGATATAAAATAAGTATTTCCGATGAAATGGATGGTTATGAGCTTCTTGAAGGAATTGGAAGGAAAAGAGGAATGCTCATTTCCGGAGGCGAAATCGATACTGAAAGGGCAGCAGTTATGGTTTTGGATGAATTCCGTGCAGGGAAACTGGGGCGTATAACTCTTGAACTTCCGGAGGACGAATAATGGTTAGTTTTGAATATGAAAACAAGGCAAAACAAAACAACTATAAATTTATATGCGGAGTGGATGAGGCCGGAAGAGGTCCGCTTGCAGGACCTGTGGTCGCCGCAGCGGTTGTTTTTGCAGATAATCAGGTTATTGAAGGCTTGAATGATTCCAAAAAACTTTCCGAAAAAAAGCGTGAAGCACTTTTTGATGAAATAGTTGAAAAGGCAACGGCATATTCAATTGCTTTTGCCGATCACAAAGAAATTGACGAAGTTAATATACTAAATGCAACCTTTCTTGCTATGTGCAGGGCGGTAAACGGCTTGAAAGTCCCAGCCGATTTTGCATTAGTGGATGGAAATAGAAAACCAAAGGGGCTTGAAATTCCATGCGAAACAATCGTTAAAGGCGACGGAATATCCGCGTCAATCGCGGCGGCATCAATTTTAGCAAAGGTCAGCCGTGACCGGTTTATGAAGAAAATGGACGAGCTTTATCCTGAATATCAGTTTAGTAAGCATAAGGGATATCCAACTCCGCTTCATCGTACCTTGGTCAATGAATACGGACCTTGTCCGATACACCGTTTGTCCTTTTTAAAGAAGGTTTTAAAATGAAATATACGACAAGACAAGTGGGTCAAATTGGTGAAATTGCAGCTGCGAGATATTTAAGAAAGCAAGGGTATGATATAGTTTCAGCAAATTATTATACATATGTAGGTGAAATAGACTTAATAGCTTTTAAAGATGACGTTCTTGTCTTTTGTGAAGTTAAAACACGTTCAACCAACAAATACGGAAGACCGAGCGAGTATGTTACCAGATCTAAACAAGAAAAACTCATGAAAAGTGCATTACAGTTTGTACACAGGTATAAACTAAGTTACAAAATGCGTATGGATATAATAGAAGTGATGATCCCTTCGGGGCTTGATATGTATGCCGCAACGATCAATCATATTAAAAATGCATTTAACGGGGATGGTTTGTCTGCGTCTGTTCGATCTTCATTGTGATACGCTTTTTGAATGTAACGCTTTGAAATGTAATATTGATAATATAAACCTTTGCATAAATATAGAAGCTGCAAAAGGATTTGAAAGATATATTCAGTGTTTTGCTGTTTTTGTTCCTGATGAGCTTCGCGGTGAACAAGCTGAACTACATGCAAAAAAGCTTATTTCAGTATTTGAAACACAGAAAAAACGTTTTAAGGAATTCTTTGAATATTGTATGCCTGTACTTACCGTTGAAGGCGGTGCGGCACTTGGTGGAAAACTTGAAAATATAAAATATTTTCACGATAGAGGAGTAAGGGTTATGACCCTTACATGGAACGGAGAGAATGAGATTGCCGGAGGAGCATTTTCGGATGCAGGTTTTTCTGATTTCGGAAAATCAGTGGTGAAGGAGATGGAAGCTATCGGTATCATTGCCGATGTTTCGCATTTAAATGAGAAAAGTTTTTATGAACTTTGCGAATTTTCAAAACACCCTTTTATTGCAACCCATTCTTGTTCAAGAGCTGTCACCGATCACGTAAGAAATTTAACAAACGACCAATTTAAAGAAATAAGAAATCGAAAAGGAATTGTTGGAATAACGCTTGCCGATCAATTTCTTCATAAGGATGGTAATGCGAATTTTGACGATATATTAAGACATACCGAGAATTTTTTGTCACTCGGTGGAGAAAATATTGTTGCTTTTGGAAGTGATTTTGACGGAGCACAACTTCCAAAAGATATAAAGTCGATATCGGATGTTTTTAAACTATATAATCATTTCTTAAAACATAATTATTCAGAGCAATTGCTCGATAAAATATTTTTTGAAAATGCTAATAATTTTTTTGAAAGACACGGAGGTTTAAAATGAATTATAAAAGTACAAGAAACAGTGACATATCAGTAACTTCGGCAGAGGCTATTGCAAGGGGAATTTCGATTGACGGCGGTCTCTTTGTTCCGGAAAATATTCCTCAATTGACTTATGAAGATTTTAAAGAAATAGGAGAAATGGATTATGTTGACGCAGCTGTAACCGTACTCGAACAATTCCTTACTGATTATTCCCGTGAAGAATTGACAGAATGTGCCAGCGGAGCATATACAGGAACCTTTGATGATGACGAACCGGCACCTCTGGTCGAACTTGATAAGGGAGTATATGTTTTGGAGTTATGGCATGGGCCGACCTGTGCTTTTAAGGATTTGGCACTTCAAATACTTCCGTTTTTACTCACAAAAGCATCTGAAAAGGTATCAAAAGGACAAACTAAAGTTATATTAGTTGCCACATCAGGCGATACCGGAAAAGCCGCACTTGAAGGATTTGCAGATGTAGACGGAGTGAAAATACTTACCTTCTATCCTGAGGAAGGCGTGAGCAATATGCAAAAGCTTCAGATGTCTACCCAAGAAGGTGAAAACGTAAATGTTTGTGCCATTAAAGGGAATTTTGATGATGCACAGAGTGGCGTTAAACGAATATTTACTGATCCCGACATATCAAAGAAGCTTTCGGAAAACGGAATGTCATTCTCAAGTGCAAACTCTATAAACTGGGGAAGACTTGTTCCACAGATAGTTTATTATATTTATTCATATGCCATACTTTTAAGGAATGGAGAATTAAATGAAGGCGACGGATTTAATGTTGTGGTTCCGACCGGTAACTTCGGAAATATTCTCGCCGCATATTATGCAAAGAAAATGGGTGCACCGATCAAAAAACTCATTTGTGCTTCCAATAAAAATAATATACTCACCGATTTTATCAAAACGGGTGTATATGATCGCAACAGGAACTTTTATACAACTCTTTCTCCTTCAATGGACATTCTTATTTCAAGCAATCTTGAAAGACTTCTTTATGATCTTACCGGAGAGGATGATCAGAAAGTAAAGTGCTGGATGGACAATCTGTCCAAAGACGGAAAATATACTGTGGATGCTGATGTTCTTAGTAAAATTCAAGAATTGTTTTATGCAGGCTGTGCTGATGATGAGCTTACAAAAGCCTCTATAAAGAAAAACTTTGACAAAAACGAATATCTCGCAGATCCGCATACTGCTGTTGCTCTTGATGTTTATGAAAAATATGTAGCCGAAACACATGATAACAGTGTTTCGGTAATCGCATCCACTGCAAGCCCGTTTAAGTTTTCCCGCGGAGTGCTTGAAGCTCTCACGGGAGAAATTTCGGATGCTGATGAATTTGACCTTATCGACAAGCTTTCAGAAATCTCAAAATACGATGTGCCCGCTCCTCTTGCTGCATTAAAGAGCAAAAAACCGAGATTTACTGCTTCCTGTCGCAAGGAAGACATGGACAAGGTCGTTTTGGATATTCTGGGGATAAAATAATCTGTTGTTATTTGCTTTCAGGTCTAAAGGTTGCACAGGATGTGTCCTGAGAACAAGAAGCAACGTGAGGACCTACATCAATAGTTTTAGCTGTACATGTTGTTTCACCGCAGTGATAAATGCAGTTTTCAACGCTGCAGCAGATTTTCTTATCGCTTTTGCAATTTGTTTTATCCATTTTTTAAAACCACCTTTCGTATTTATTATGACTTCATAAAACAAATATATAATTGAATTTTATTGGAAAAGGAAAAATCATAATGCCTCTTTTTGCAATCTCTGATGTGCATTTATCATTTTCATCGGACAAACCTATGGATATTTTTAAGGGTTGGGAAAACTATGTTTCCCGACTTGAGAATAACTGGAATAAAGTAGTATCAGATGACGATATAATTGTTATTTCGGGAGATATTTCATGGGCTATGAAACTTAAAGATGTAGAGGCTGATTTTTCTTTTTTGAATAATTTAAAAGGACAGAAAATAATTATAAAAGGAAATCACGACCTCTGGTGGGATACTATGAGCAAAATGAATTCTTTTATTTCAGAAAAAAATTTTAACACAATTCGTATTTTGCATAATAATATGTATCCTTATGGAAAATTTGGAATATGCGGAACAAGAGGATGGTGCGTTGAAGAGGGAAGCGGTGATGAAAAAATATTAAATCGAGAGGCCGCTCGGCTTGAAAAATCAATTACCGATGCTTTAAATGAAAATCTTGAGCCAATTGTATTTCTTCATTATCCTCCTGTATGTGTCGGTACAAGCTGCGAAGTCATAACCTCGGTTCTTAAGAAGTATAATATAAAGCGTTGCTATTACGGACATATTCACGGATCAGGTGCCCACAGGGCTTTTTGCGGCGAACTTGAGGGAATTAAATACCGACTGATTTCTTGTGATACAAATGATTTTACCCCGATTCTTATAGAAACTTAAATCTTAGTTTCAGCATTTAATACAACATAATACATAATAAAATCTTAAAAATCATGTTATGTGTTGAAAAAAATCACTGTTTTTGAAAATATATTAAAATTAGTGTGGAAATTTTTGAGTTGTTGTGTTATGATATATAATTGATTTATAGAGTTAATTCTATTGGAGGAAATAAAAATGAAATTGAAGGCAACAAATAAGGTCGAAACAAACCGCTATGAACTTGAAATTGTAGTAGACGGTAAGGAGTACACTGATGCTGTTGAAAAAGCAACAAAGAAAGGACTCAAAAATATTACTGTTCCCGGTTTTAGAAAAGGGCATGCTCCCCGCAGCATGGTCGTAAAAATGTTTGGCGAGGAAATGTTTTATCAGGATGCTCTTGAAGCCCTTTATCCACAGGCTGTTGATTCAGCAATCGAAGAATCGGGTCTTGAGCTTGCTGAACAAAAAGTGGATTTTGATTTAGTATCTATTGATAAAGACGGTGCAAATTTTAAAATCACTGTTACAACAAAACCCGAAGTTACTCTCGGAGAATATAAAGGACTTAAAGTTGATCGCACAGTTGTAACTGTTACCGATGATGAAGTTGCCAAGGAAATTGATGCACTTAAAGAGAAAAATGCCCGCATAGTTTCTGTTGAGGGGCGTGCCGCTCAGAATGGTGATATTACTGTTATTGATTTTGAAGGTTTTACTGACGGTGTTGCTTTTGAAGGCGGAAAAGGCGAGAGTTATGAGCTTGAGCTTGGCTCAAATACCTTTATTCCCGGATTCGAAGATCAGATTGTAGGACATAACACCGAAGAAGAATTTGATGTAAATGTTACATTCCCGACCGAGTATCAGGCAGAAGAGCTTGCCGGTAAGGATGCAGTGTTTAAAGTTAAAGTTCATGAAATCAAGGCAAAGGAATATCCTGAGATTGACGATGAGTTTGCAAAAGACGTCAGCGAGTTTGATACCCTTGATGAACTTAAGAAGAACATAAGTGATAAGATTTTGGAAGCTAAGAATTCTCATGCAGATTCGCATGTTGAAAACGATTTGCTTGAACAGGTTGTAAACAACATGACGGTTGAAGTTCCTGACTGTATGATTGAAAATCGTATCGACGAAAATGTTGAAGATTTTTCAAGAAGACTTCAGTATCAGGGACTTGATACTAAGATGTATCTTAAATACACCGGAATGGACGAAGGAGCTTTCAGAAACACTTTCCGCGAGGCTGCTGAAAAACAGGTTAAGATTCGTCTTGCTCTTGAAGCGGTTGCAAAGGCTGAAAATCTCACTGCAACTGATGATGAGCTTAATGAAGAATATAAGAAGATTGCAGATATGTATAAAATCGAGATCGAAAAGGTTAAGGCTGCAATTCCTCAAAAGGGAATCGCATCCGATATTGCTGCCAACAAGGCTATTGATTTGATTAAGAGTGCTGCAAAGATCACAAATGTTGATCCGGCTGCTGAAGAAAAGCCCGCCAAGAAGCCTGCTGCTCAAAAGACTGCTGCTTCAAAGAAAACCACCTCTACTAAGAAGGCGACTGATACCAAAAAGTCCGGTGGAGAGAAAAAGACTTCTTCTGCAAAAAAGACTGATGGTGATAAAAAGGTTGAGAGTGAGAAGAAAACTGCAACTAAGAAGACCACCGCTAAAAAAACATCTGATGATTCGGCAAAAAAGGCTGAATAATTCGGAAAAATTATCCTATACTTAACTTTGACAGAATTAAAATCTGTTACATTTAAACCACAGGGGTGATAATTTATGAGTTTAGTACCGTATGTAGTAGAACAAACCAGCAAAGGAGAACGTTCCTATGATATCTTTTCCCGTCTGCTCGACGATCGTATTATCGTGTTATCAGATGAGGTAAATGATGCCACTGCAAGTTTAGTAATAGCACAGCTTCTGTATCTTGAAGGAAAGGATGCGGAAAAAGATATAAATCTTTATATCAATTCTCCCGGCGGGTCTGTTACTGCTGGTCTTGCCATTTACGATACTATGCAATACATCAAATCAGAAGTATCCACAATTTGTATGGGTATGGCTGCAAGCATGGGTGCATTTTTGCTTTCATCCGGTCAAAAGGGAAAGCGTCTTGCACTGCCAAACAGCGAAATAATGATTCATCAGCCACTTGGTGGAGCCAAGGGCCAGGCAACTGAAATATTAATTGCTGCTGACCATATTAAAAAAACAAGAGAAAATTTGAACCGAATTCTTTCAGAGAATACCGGAAAACCTCTTGAAATAATTGAAAGAGATACCGAGCGGGATAACTTTATGAGTGCCACCCAAGCTATGGAATACGGTCTGGTTGATAAAGTTATTTCAAAAAGATAAGACGGGGTTAACTGATAAATATGCCTAACGACAATAAGGATAAACAGATTCGTTGTTCTTTTTGCGGAAGTCCGCAAGAAAAAGTAAAAATTATGTTCGGTAAGAGCGGAGCATATATTTGTGATGAATGTGTGCGTTTGTGTAATGAAACTATTGATGAGCAGGATGAGGTTCTCCGTCGTCCACGCAGAAATGCGAAAGAAGAAACCGTCAATTTGCTTAAGCCTCAGGAAATCAAGGAAAGACTTGATGAATATGTCATAGGACAGGATGAGGCAAAAAAATCACTTTCGGTTGCTGTTTATAATCACTACAAAAGGATTTTTTTCGGTAGTAAGGATGATGTTGAACTTCAAAAAAGCAATATTTTGCTTTTGGGTCCGACTGGCGTTGGGAAGACCTTGCTTGCACAGACACTTGCAAAAATTCTTGATGTTCCGTTTGCTATTACTGACGCGACCACTATGACCGAGGCAGGTTATGTTGGCGAAGATGTGGAAAATATTTTGCTCAGACTTATTCAAGCGGCTGATTATGATGTATCGGCAGCAGAACATGGAATAATATATGTAGATGAGATTGACAAGATTGCCCGCAAGTCGGAAAACCCTTCAATTACAAGGGATGTAAGCGGCGAAGGGGTTCAACAGGCACTGCTTAAAATTCTTGAAGGTACTGTGTCAAATGTTCCTCCTCAGGGAGGGAGAAAACATCCTCAACAGGAGTTTATTCAAATTGACACTACAAATATTTTATTTATTTGTGCAGGTGCATTTGACGGACTTGAAAAACTTATAGCCAAACGTCAAGGCGGTGGATCGCTTGGTTTTGGAAATGAAATAAAAACAGCCGAGAATTTCGCTGTAGATGCTCAGCTTAAAAATGTTACTCATCAAGATCTTGTGAAATTCGGAATTATTCCTGAACTTGTTGGTCGTTTACCGGTAATTACATCACTTAGTTCACTTGACAAAGATGCACTTGTAAGAGTGATGACCGAACCGAAAAACTCAATAGTCCGACAATATAAGGCAATGTTTGAAATGGATGGAGTGGAGCTCAATTTCGAACCGGATGCACTTTTAGCTATCGCAGAAAAGACTGCCGAAAGAAAGACCGGAGCCAGAGGACTTCGTTCCATAATGGAAAATATCTTGAATCGTCTTATGTTTGAGGTTCCTTCCGATCATACTATTGAAAAAGTTGTTATTACCCGCGATTTTGTTGAGGGCAAAAGTGAACCCAAAATTGAAAAAAATCCTGCCAAGAAGCCTGTCAGTCTTAAAATGCCTGTCAGAAATTCAAGGCGTGGAGCTTAAAAACTGTCGGCAATTGCCTTATTAGACAATTGCCGATTTCTCAATATAGAGGTTTATATCGTATTTTTGAAAAATAAAATATAATAATTGAGATATATGGATATAAGGGAAAGAGAGGTATAATATGCCGGAAAAAATCGCAACCGTAATGCCAATGATACCACTTAGGGGACTGGTGGTTTTTCCGTCTACACAACTCCATTTTGATGTTGGAAGACAAAAATCAGTAGCAGCAGTAAACGAGGCTATGATTCGTGACCGTCTGATTTTTTTGGCTGCCCAGATCGATTTGTGTGATGCAGAACCGGATGAAAAAAATATTTTTGATATTGGTTGTGTCACTCGTATAAAGCAGATAATACGACTTCCCGGAGACAGTGTAAGAGTAGTTGCCGAGGGTCTTTACAGAGCTAAAAGAGTACATATAATTTCAAAAGAGCCATTTTTAGAGACCGAGGTAATACAGCTTGTTGACCGTCCGTCAAGAGGCAGTGCAATGTTGAGATCAGCATTAGTTCGCACATTGAAAGATAGTTTTGAACAATATGCAGAAGAAAACAGAAAAATTCCCCCTGATGTAATAATGCATATTTCATCTGCTGAAACTCCCGAAGAAATATCCGATTATATTGCATCTAATGTCTCGTTCCCGTTTGAGGTAAAACAGGAGATGTTAGAGCAGACAAATGCTGTTAAACGTCTTGAATTAATAATTTCTGAACTGAAAAATGAAACAGAACTTTTAAATCTGAGCCATAAAATAGAACAAAAGGTTCACACTAGAATGGATGAGAATCAGCGTGATTATTATCTTCGTGAACAGATGAAAGTTATTTCAGATGAACTGGGTGAAGGAGAAAATCCTGAGGAGGAAGCACAGGAGTATCTTTTAAAAATTGACAAAATACAAGCTTCTGATAAGGTAAAGGAAAAGCTCAGAAAAGAAACTCAGCGTTTGGCGAAAATGCCGTTTGGTTCTCATGAAGCGACTGTTATAAGAGGATATCTTGATACTTGTCTTGAACTTCCATGGGGTGTAAACACAAAGGAAAAATACAGTGTAAAATCTGCAGCCAAAATACTTGACAGAGATCACTATGGTCTTGAAAAGGTTAAGGAAAGAATAGTTGAGATTTTGTCGGTAAGAGCACTTGCTCCCGATATAAAGGGGCAGATAATCTGTCTTGTGGGACCTCCGGGGGTCGGAAAAACTTCTATAGCACGTTCGGTTGCTGAGTGTATGGGAAGAAATTATGTGCGTGTTTCTCTTGGTGGTGTACGTGATGAATCTGATATTCGCGGTCATAGAAAGACTTATGTGGGATCAATGCCCGGCCGTATAATAGAAGCTATAATACAGGCTAAGAGCCAAAATCCGCTTATTCTTATGGACGAAATTGATAAAATGGGTTCGGATTTCCGTGGAGATCCATCGGCAGCACTTCTGGAAGCATTGGATCCGGAACAGAATGTAGAATTTCATGACCATTTTATTGAAGTTCCGTTTGATTTATCAAATGTGTTTTTTATACTTACCGCAAATTCTATAGATACTATTCCAAAAGCATTGCTTGATCGAATGGAGATCATAAATATTTCAAGCTATACTCGCGAAGAAAAGTTCAATATTGCGAAAAAGCATCTTTTGCCAAAACAACTAAAACGTCATGGGTTAACAGCGAAAACCTGTAAAATATCGGGGAATGCATTATATTCAATTATTGATAATTATGTTCGTGAGGCGGGAGTACGATCTTTGGAAAGGAATATAGCTTCGCTTTGTCGGAAATCCGCAAAAAAAATTGTAACAGACGGTGTAACATCGGTTACTGTGAATGCGTCAAATATTCAGGACTTTCTTGGAAGTTATAAGTTTAAACCGGACAATATTTTAAAACAGGATCAAATAGGAGTAGTAAATGGTCTTGCATGGACCGAAGTTGGCGGAGAAATTCTTCAGATAGAAGCTTCGGCTTTTAACGGAAGCGGTAAAATTATTTTGACGGGGTCACTCGGTGATGTCATGAAAGAATCTGCACAGGCAGCCATTAGCTATATAAGAGCTCATTCGGATATACTGAATATACCATCCGACTTTTATAAAGAAAAAGATATACATATTCATGCTCCTGAGGGTGCTGTGCCTAAAGACGGACCATCGGCCGGAATTACTATGGCGGTGGCTTTAATATCAGCTCTTTCCGATATTCCGGTAAAAGGCAATGTGGCAATGACTGGGGAAATCACTCTCCGTGGACGTGTGCTTCCGATAGGCGGACTTAAAGAAAAAACTATGGCAGCATATAAAGCGGGGATGAAAACGGTTATTATTCCAAAGGGAAATTTACCTGACATTTCTGATATAGACAAAGGTGTTAGTGAAAAGATCAAATTTAAAGCTGCTGAAAGTCTTGACGACGTTTTGCCGATAGCTTTTTCGAGTGATGGATATATTCGAAAAAATCAACAAAAATAAATTTAAACGGAGTGAGAAAATGAATTTTCAAGCAGCAGAATTTGAAATGGCATCGGGACTTGTAAGCCAGCTGCCAAATTCTGAAATTCCCGAAATAGTGTTTTCAGGACGTTCAAATGTTGGAAAATCATCCATGCTTAATAAAATTCTTAATCGGAAATCTTTGGCGAGGGTGAGTTCTACTCCGGGAAAAACTATCACTATAAACTTTTATCGTGCAAAGGAAGTAAGGCTTGTTGATCTTCCGGGATACGGGTATGCAAAACGCCCTGCGGCTGAACAAAAACGTTTTTCCGAGCTTGTTGAAGGATATTTTGCAGAAAAACGAAAAATAGCACTTGTCGTTCAGCTTGTGGATATGCGTCATGATTGCTCAAAAGATGATATGCAGATGTTGGAGTTCTTAAAGTATATGGGATTGCCATTTGTAGTAGTGATGACAAAATCGGACAAGCTCAACAAAACCGAAACGGCTCAGCGTTTGGAAGCATTTGAAAAACAGCTTGCTGATATGCCGAATGGACTTATTAAGATTCCGTTTTCTGCAAAGAGTGGTGACGGAACGGAAAAAATTAAAGAAACTATTATAAGTTATATTAAGAAATATGAGAACGAAGGGAATGAGGAAAATGTTTGTGACGAGTAATCTTGGTGCAAACGAAAAAGGTCATCTTACTGTAGGAGGATGTGACACAGTTGAGCTTGCGAAAGAGTTCGGAACTCCTCTTTATGTAATGGATGAGAAAACAATCAGAGGTCATTGTCGTACTTTTCAGAAGTCTATTGAAGAAAATTATGATTCAAACGGACTGACTGTCTATGCCAGCAAAGCACTTAACTGCAAGGAAATATGCCGAATCATTAAGGAAGAAGGTCTTGGAATCGATGTGGTATCGGGTGGAGAACTTTATACTGCATTATCGGTCGATTTCCCTACTGATAAAATAGTTTTTCACGGAAATAACAAAACCCGTAATGAAATTGCAATGGCAATTGAAAACAATGTCGGAAGAATAGTAGTGGACAATTTGACAGAGCTTCGAACAATTGAGGAAATATCAGGAGAAATGGGCAAGAATGCAAGTGTTATGCTTCGTATTAAGCCCGGTATAGATGCTCACACTCATAACTTTATACGAACAGGTCAAATTGATAGTAAATTTGGATTTGCACTTGAAACAGGAGAGGCCTTTGATGCAATCAAGGAGGTAATATCTCACAAGAACCTTACTCTTCGCGGGCTTCACTGTCACATAGGTTCTCAGATTTTTGAGATCGATCCATTTAAGCTTGCTGCAAAGGTCATGTTAGAGCTTATGGGCAAGGTAAATAAAGAGCTTGGATATGAAATTAAAGAACTTAATCTTGGCGGAGGTTTTGGTATTCGTCATCTAAAAACCGACAAGGCAAGGCTTTATAAAAGTTTTATGCAGGAAGTATCTGAAACTGTAAAGTCAACATGTGCAGAACTCAATATGAACGTTCCGTTTATTATGATTGAGCCGGGTCGTTCAATAGTGGGTCCTGCCGGAACAACCCTTTATACTGTAGGTGCAGTGAAGAAGATTCCGAATATAAGAACCTATGTTTCGATAGACGGAGGGATGACCGATAATCCTCGATATATGTTATATCAGGCGGAATATTCATCTGCGATTGCAAATAAAATAAATGAACCTGAAACAACTGAGGTTACTATTGCGGGAAAATGCTGCGAAAGCGGAGATCTTATTCAGGAAAATATTAAAATTCAAACTCCCGAAGCAGGGGATATTTTAGCTGTATTTTGTACCGGTGCATATAATTATTCTATGGCATCTAACTACAATCGGATTCCGAGGCCTCCGATTGTCATGGTAAAAGACGGAAAACCAAGGATAATTGTTAAAAGAGAAAGCTATGAAGATCTTGTCAGAAATGATATTTAAATAGCAAATAATAAATTTGTTCGATTAGACACAATAAAAAAGGCGGCTACATAGTTAAATGACAATGTAGCTGCCTTTTTATAAAGAAACATAGTGTTTATATAGAATAACCCGCACATCATTTTTTATGATATGCGGGTTTTTATGTAATTAAGATTTATTTATTTGCACTGACAGTTTCAACTTCTTCGGTTTCTTCAGCAGGAGCTTTTTTAACAACAAGATTTACAATAATTCCGAGGATGAGAGAAGCAGCCGTTGAAGTGAGTGTAACTTTTCCGAAGGTAAGGGTAAGTCCTCCTACACCTGCGATAAGAATAGTTGATACAACAAAGAGGTTCTTATTTTCGTTAAGATTTACTTCTTGAACCATTTTAAGTCCGCTTACTGCAATAAATCCATACAGTGCCATACAAACACCGCCCATTACACAAGCAGGAATTGAATTTACAAAAGCGATAAATGGAGAGAAGAAGGAGATAATTATTGCACCTACGGCAGCTCCGAGAATGGTATAAACAGATGCATTTTTTGTAATAGCAACGCATCCGATAGATTCACCATAAGTGGTATTTGGACATCCGCCGAAAAGTGAACCGACAAAAGAACCCACACCGTCACCGAGAAGGGAACGATGCAATCCCGGGTCTTTGAGAAGATCTTTTTCGATAATGGAGGAAATGTTTTTGTGATCGGCAAGATGTTCGGCAAAGACAACGAATGCAACGGGAACATAAGCTACGGCAATAGAACCGATGTAAGATGCACTCAGTTTACCAAAAGCACCAAATGCTGTGAGGAAGGTAAAATTAGGTACTTCAACAAATGTTTTGATTGTAACTGCACCGTTTTTAAGAAGGCTGTTAAAGACAGAAAAATCGATGACCTTTATGGCATTATATCCGGCAGCATTTCCGATGACGGTAAGAATAACAGAAAAAGCATATCCCGCGAGAATACCAAAGATAAAGGGAATCATTTTTCCGAATTTTTTTCCGTATGTAGAACTGATAACGGTTACAAGGAGGGTTACAATTCCGCAAAGGACTGCGACCAGAGGCGAACCGCCTGCATTTGCCTTTTGAAAATCTCCGACTGCATTTCCCGCAAGTGAGAGACCGATGATGGCAACAGTCGGTCCGATAACGACTGCCGGCATAAGTTTATTGATCCACTCAGTACCTGAAATTTTTACACATATAGAAATTATAACATAGACAAGACCTGCAAATGCAGCACCGATGATAAGTCCGAGATAACCTAGTGCAATTGTTGATGCTCCTGCAAATGCAGCAGACATTGAACCAATGAAAGCAAAGGAAGAACCAAGGAATACAGGACTTCTGAATTTGGTGAAGAGAAGATAAACGATGGTTCCAACACCTGCACCGAAGAGTGCAGCAGCAGTGCTCAACGGATTTTCAGCATTAAGAGTTGTATTCCCGCCGTTAACTATAACAGGAACAACGAGCGTTGCGGTCATAATTGCAAGCAATTGCTGAATAGCAAATACAATCAGCTGACCGAATTTTGGTTTGTCATTGACATTGTAAATCAGTTTCATACAAAAACTCCTCCAAAAACATTTTTATATAAAGGTGTTGACCCTTATAACTTAATTATTCTCCGAGAATACACACATTTGTTTCACCGTCGATTTCGCTGAGTCTGACCGAAACGACTTCGGATTTTGATGTTGGTATATTTTTACCTACAAAATCAGCTCTTATCGGAAGTTCACGGTGACCCCTGTCAATTAACACTGCGAGTTGTATAGATGCGGGTCGTCCGATAGCTATTACAGCTTCCATTGCAGCTCTTGCAGTTCTTCCGGTATATAGCACGTCATCAACCAAAATGACATTCTTATTCACAATGTCGATAGGTGTTTCAGTTTTATTTACAACCGGATCTGAATTTATTTTTGTAAGGTCATCCCGATAAAGAGTTATATCGAGCATTCCCACTGAAACGGATTTGTTTTCAAATTTTTCAATGTTTTCAGCGATACGCTTGGCAATCGGTATTCCCCGTGTTTTAATACCTATAATAACAATATCATCGCAACCGTGATTTTTTTCAGTAATCTGATGCGAAATTCTTATTAAGGTACGGGAAAGGGTTTCCTCATCCATAACTGTTGCGTGAACCTTCATGTTTTGCTCCTTTGGCAATAAAAAACGGCCTTAGCTTTAAGCCAAGACCGCAAAAATCCCATAAATTACTAATCTGCATTTGTCTTACTCGTATCACAGTACAAGCTTAAAAATCTACATTATGATAAATCTTATTGGTATATTTGTCAAGCTTTTTTTGATTTATTTGGAGAATAGTGTGAAAAAATGTTTATTTTTGATGCAATTAGTAAAAACGGCTTGATTTAGTATAGTATTGTTGATATAATACTAGATATATTGTTTTTAGCATTACAGGTATATAATTTATGAAAATAATTGCAAAAATAAAAAACGACTTTCACACAAAGTTCGGAATTCCAAGGCAGAGCGGTCTTGTAAATCAGGTGAAATCAAAGATAGTATTTGAACCTGAATATCGTGTGGCTGAAGCTTTCAGAGGGCTTGAAGAATATTCACACATATGGATAATATGGGAATTTTCAGAGTCCAAAAGAGAGGATTGGTCGCCAACAGTTCGTCCTCCGCGTCTTGGAGGAAATAAAAGAGTGGGAGTTTTTGCAACCCGTTCACCGTTCAGGCCGAGTCCTATAGGATTATCTTGCGTTAAACTCGAAAAAATTGATTTTGAAAGTAAATCTGGGCCGGTACTTTTAGTGAGTGGTGCTGATTTAATGAATGATACTCCGATATATGATATAAAACCATATCTTCCGCGTATAGACAGTCTGCCCGATGCAATCGGAGGATTTGCAGATCGTGTAAAGGATTATAAATTATCGGTATGTATAGATAAAAAATTTCAAAGCGAAATTCCAGATGATAAGCTGAAGGCTATTAAAGAAATACTTTCTGAAGATCCGCGTCCTTCATATCATAATGATCCAAGCCGTATATATGGTTTTAATTTTGCAGAATATGAAATTACTTTTAAAGTAGATGAAAATATTTTAACTGTCCTAAATATTAAAAGAAATTAATTGTTTTTTATGATCCGAAAAAGCACATTAAATGTATTTTGAGAGGAGAAAATGTAGAAATGCTTGCAGTTGAAAGAAAAGCAAAGATTCAGGAAATAGTAGATAGACAGGGATCGGTAGAATGTGGAGAATTGATCAGAATTTTTGAAGTAACAGGGGAAACTCTCCGAAAGGATTTAATGGATCTTGAGTCTAAAGGATTGCTTTATAGAACTCATGGAGGAGCTGTTTCTACAAAAGGAGCTGTACCTATAAGAAATGTCACATCACGAATGGATGAACATATTGAACAAAAACGTGAGCTTTCAAAATATGCATTGCAGTTTGTCGACGAGGGAGATATAATTGCGATTGACGAGGGAAGTACTGCTGTTGAGTTTGCAAATATGTTGGTTGGTAGGTTCAAATCGCTGACAATTATAACTCACTGCATGAGTGTGTTTAACTGCATCAGATCTTTAGATGGATTTAATGTTATTTTAACCGGCGGTCAATTCCTCAAGGATGAAAATGCATTTTACGGACAGATTGCTCTTGATACTTTGTCAAATATTCGTGTCGGTAAATTGTTTTTGTGTCCGTCAGCTGTTTCCCTTGAATCCGGAGTAATGGATTTCAATTGCGAAATGTATCAGATTCAGAGAAAATATTTGACCATTGCCGATCGTGTGTTTGTTTTGGCAGACAGTTCAAAATTTTGCAGAACATCCGTGTTTAAAATCTGTGATATTATGCAGAATATAACATTTGTTACCGATTCGGGTATTACCGAGGGAGTCTGCAAACAATTTGCAGAGAAAAATATAAATCTGATTAGAGGCGAAGATTAGTGAAAAAAGTTATAACTATTCTTGTAGACGGGATGCGTCCCGATGCAATTGATGCATGTAAAAGCGAGGAAGCAGAGTGGATTCTTAAGAACAGCAGTTATACGCTTAATGCGAAGACGGTTTTTCCGTCGGTGACGCTTCCGTGCCATATGTCGCTTTTCCATTCTGTTGATCCGATAAGACATGGAGTAACAACCAATGTTTTCACACCGCAGGTCAGACCTATTTTAGGTTTGTGCGAACAGCTTAATTCAAATGGAAAGACAGTTGCTTTTTATTATACTTGGGGAGAATTGAAGGATCTTTATCGCCCTGAATCTGTAACATACAGTGATTTTGCGGCAGGTCATACTATCGGTTTTAAAACTGCTACCGATCGCATTTTACCCGAAGCTATCAAATGTCTTCAGAATGAACAACCCGATTTTATGTTTTTTTATATCGGAGAAACAGATGACGAAGGGCATCGTGTCGGTTGGATGAGTGACGGCTATCTTGAAAATATAAGCAGGGCTTTTAAGATAATAAAACAAATAATTGATTCTTTACCGCCTGATTATATTACAATAGTTTTGGCAGATCACGGAGGTCACGATCGCAATCACGGCTCGGCTGAAAATGAGGATATGACCATTCCGCTGATAATCCACGGACTTGATAAAAATGTTAATTTTGATAATGCAACAATTCTTGATGTTGCTCCAACTGTTACAAAGATTTTAGAAGTACCGGCAAACGGAGACTGGGAAGGAACCTCACTTGTTTAAAAAAATAATTCAAAAAAATCCGGTGGTATCACTTTCACTCTTGTGTGGAGTAGTTTATTTCATGAGTTATATGACTCGAATAAATTATAGTGCCGTACTGGTTGAAATAGTTGCCGAAGGGTATAGTAAAGCTGCTGCCAGTGCAGGCGTAACCGGATTGTTTATAACATATGGAATCGGACAGCTTGTCAGCGGAGTATTGGGAGATCGTTTTCATCCGAAAATATTGATTGCAGGAGGACTTATGGTCAGTGCTGCAATGAACATACTTATACCTTTTTGTGGGTCTGCTGCCGCAATGACAGTAGTATGGTGCATAAACGGGTTTGCACAGGCTATGATGTGGCCGCCGCTTGTAAAAATAATGTCGGTTTATTTGACCGATGATCAGTATAAGAAATGCTGTGTTGTGACCAGTTGGGGCGGATCGCTTGGAACGATAGCTATTTATTTGATTGCTCCTGTTTGCATATCTATTTCAGGCTGCAGGCTTCTTTTCTATTTTACATCTGCAGCCGCAGCAATAATGAGCATAGTGTATTTGTGGTCATTTAAAAATATTGAAGAAGTGATGACACCACGTGAACCTCTTTCACGTGATATTCACAAGAATGAAAAAAAGAATCTCATTCAAAAATGAAGTTCAGTGTTTCGGTAACTTTTATGCTGGGTATGATTATGCTGGCGATTATCATGCAGGGAATAAACCGTGACGGAATAACAACTTGGATGCCGTCATATATTTCGGAAACCTTTGGTATTGCAAGCAAAGCGTCTATTCTTACCGGTGTTGCATTACCTATATTCAGTATAGTTTGTTATAATCTCTCAATATTTATCAACCGTAAATTTTTGAAAAACGAGCTTTCATGTGCAGCATTTATTTTTATGATATGCATTCTCAGCTGTGGTCTTATGTATGCTTTTGGGGGAAAGAGTCCGGTGCTTTCCATAATATTGCTCACACTTGCAACCGGATCAATGCACGGAGTTAATGTTATACTTATTTGTATTATACCACCCTATTTCAGAAGTACGGGCAGAGTGTCAACTGTTTCGGGAATACTTAATTCCTGTACTTATATAGGAAGTGCGATTTCTATTTACGGTATTGCAGTGATAACTGAGAAATTTGGCTGGAATACAACAATTTTGCTTTGGACGGTTGTAGCAATAATCGGTACTGTTCTTTGCACAACTCAAATAAAAAAATGGAATAATTTTAAGAGTAAACAGTTATAGTAAGAAAGAAAAGACGATATGATCTTAATATAGTCGTATCGTCTTTTTATTTTTTGTTATTGATTTGTTTACATTTAAGGGATATAATACATAATATACAGGTAACAATTGGAGGCGGAATTATGAATCAACCTTACAATGATTATAATAATCCAAATAATCAACAGCCAAATAACAATCCTGACAACTGTCAGGAAAACTCTTGGCAGAATTCTTCAAACCAATATAATTCGTATAATAATCAGAATGTAAATAATCAATATAATCAGGCAAATCAAAATGGAGGACGATACGGATATCGACCGCCTTATCAGAACGGATATAATAATCAGGGATATAATTACGGTCCCAATGGCTATTATAATCGACCACCGTATTATCAAACGCCTCCATATGCCCGTGGATTTTATCCAAATCAGCCTGCTTGGAACGCTTCTTTTGCTGTTGAAAAGAGGGAAAAACGCAAAGAACTCACCAAAAAGGCAAATTGGATAGGAGGAGGAACTCTTTTTACCGTTTTGTTTGGTACAATAGTTTCGATAATATTCACTGGAATTTTGCAGCTTATCGGAGCTAACCCGGACGGTATTTATGAATCCGCACTAACGTATGTGTTCTATTCCCCGTTAGCGGTGTTTTTGCCTTATTTTATTGCTGCAAAGGGAAGTAAAAACAAATTTTCCGAAATGATAACGTTTGACAAGCATAGCCCCGCCCTTGGAACGGGCGTTGTGCTTATGGGATTTCTCGGAATGGTTGCCGGGAATATTGCATCGAATATATTTATAATGCTTTTTCCGTCGCTTTCAAATATATCAGATATGATCTCGACCAATGCCGCATCTAATTATACCGAACTTATTGTTGAAATTTTATATATGGCGGCGATTCCCGCAATTTTCGAGGAACTGGCGTTTCGTGGTGTGGTTTTAAAGATGCTGAGACCTTATGGTGATGTCTTTGCCATAGTAATGAGTTCTTTGGCTTTTGCACTTATTCACGGAAACTTTATTCAAATACCAATGACCTTCTGTGCAGGACTTTTTATGGGATATGCTTATGTTCGAACAGGCAATCTATGGAGTTCTGTAATAATCCATTTCATCAATAACAGTTTAGCGGTGTTAATTCCTACGATTATTGAAAGATATCCCGTTCTTAATGCTTTTTGGTTCGATATTGCAATATATTGCTGTTGGACAATAATCGGGGGAATCGGTCTTTTTATGGTTATTAAAAAGAGCAAGAACCAGGGTATAAATGCAGGTCTTAAAAAATATGCCGGATGCCTTTCTCTGGGAGAAAGGACAGGAGCAATTCTTATTTCTCCCACAATTATTATTTCTTTGCTTTATTATTTAGGAACTGCTATGCTGCTTCCTTTTATAGTTAATTCTGGCACAATCGGATGAAGATAGATAAAGATTTAGATATACGATTTATGACCGAGTCACTCTTGCTTGCA
Organism: uncultured Oscillospiraceae bacterium; assembly: GCA_902490145.1. Classification (GTDB taxonomy): domain Bacteria; phylum Bacillota; class Clostridia; order Oscillospirales; family Acutalibacteraceae; genus UMGS1484. Next base: position 4,813 of record CABUCT010000004.1, on the reverse strand, counting down.
AAAAAAGCAGCGGACGAGGGAGAAGTTCCCGTTGGGGCAGTAATCGTTAAAGATGGAAAAATAATATCTCGGGGTAAAAATCAGCGGGAAAATTGCAAAAGAGCTACTTCACATGCCGAAATTGAAGCTATTGAAGAAGCTTGTAAAAAGCTTGGAGACTGGCGTCTTTGCGGATGTACGATTTATGTAACATTGGAACCTTGTCCTATGTGTGCGGGGGCAATAATAAACTCCCGTATAGAGCGGGTGGTTTACGGGGCAAAAGATGAAAAGGCGGGAAGTGTCGGAAGTCTTATTAATCTTTTTGCAGTTGGATATAATCATACTCCTATTGTGACAGTCGGAGTAATGGAAAAGGAATGTGGAGATATACTATCAAATTTTTTTAAAAATAAGAGAAAAACTGATTGATTTTAGAGAAGAAATATGGTATCCTATATATTGATTTATGGGAATAAAAGACGATTTGTTTTGTTTTGTGCTTATAGAGAGAGGTGAGCATTATGTCGTCATTTGGGTTTAAAAAAAGTCTTTTTGGATTCAACCGGTCTCAAGTTCTTAATTACATTGATAAACAGAGCTTTGAATATGACACTGCATATAAAAATCTGCAAAAAGAATGTGATGACAACATCTGCCATCTTGAAAAGGAACATTCAGAGGAGCTTAAATCGTTAAATAATAAAATTGCTGATCTCAAAAATAAATTGAGTAAAATCGAGAACGAATATATTGTAATTAAAAGTAAGTCTATTCAAAACTGTTATAAAATCGAATCTTTGGAAAGTTCTCTGACCATTGCTCATGAGGAAAACAGCAAAAAAGACAAAGAAATAGCTTTGTTGTCTGAGGAAAATTCTAAATTAAAAGATATTGTTGATGATTTAAAGAATCCTTCATCTGATGGTGAAACCGATAGTTCAGAGATAAAATGTTCTCCTATATATCGATATGAAAATACAAATATTTCAAATAATTCAAAAACAGATGCAGACGACAAGTTGTTTGAAATGGTAAGATGCGAGTTGGCAGATATACTTGAGGAATTTGCAAAAAAAATCGGCACTGCTCAAAGAAATACAGACAATGTTGATCTGATGAGAAATTAAAGTTTTTGTCAACTTTTTGCGGAGTGAATTTCATATATTTGGGCGTATGTGCGTGCTGGCTCTGGGCGACCGATTGCCGTGAATCATGTCAGGCGGGGAACCGAGCAGCATTAAGCGAACAATTCGGTGCGACGCAGTAAGTCGGTGCGTGCATACACCCAAGTGTATGATTCACTCCGTATTTTTGAATTAATGCGATTAAATAAAGAAAAAATTAAAACTATTGTAATAATTCAGGCAAATCCGATAAATCCAAACCTGATTTTCAAGACGGGATTTTCAATTTTGACCGAGGTAATTATTTATTTCTTATATCAATAGGTTTTAAATTGTTTTTTTTTAAAACCGTTTATTTATATCTTGGGTGCAGAACATAAAATTGATTTTAGAAGAGAGGGTAGAAATTATGTATCAGGTATTATACCGAAAATGGAGGCCTTCTTCTTTTTCGGATGTTTCGGGACAGGGTCACATAACTGCAACTCTGAAAAATGAAATAAAAAGCGGTAAAATATCACATGCATATATTTTTACCGGATCCAGAGGAACGGGTAAAACCACTTGTGCAAAAATTTTTGCAAAAGCGGTAAACTGCCTTAATCCGAAAGACGGAGAACCGTGTAATGAATGCGAAATATGCCGTGGAATAGATGACGGAACAATTTTAGATGTTGAAGAAATTGATGCTGCTTCCAACAATGGTGTGGATAACATTCGTGAAATAAGAGATGAAGTAAATTTTACACCCGCTTCGGCAAAATACAGAGTATACATTATTGACGAAGTTCATATGCTTTCTTCGGGTGCGTTTAACGCACTTCTGAAAACCCTTGAAGAGCCTCCCGCTCATGTCATTTTTATTCTTGCCACAACCGAAATCCACAAACTTCCGGCAACTATCTTGTCAAGATGTCAAAGATTTGATTTTCGCCGGATAAGTTCTGATGATATTGCAGCAAGAATTAAATATGTTGCGAAAAATGAAAATATCAAGATTGATGATGATGCGGCTGTTTTGATCGCAAGGCTTGCCGACGGAGCTCTTAGAGACGCATTGTCAATGCTTGATCGATGTGCTGTCGGAGAAGAAATTACTGCCGATCTTGTTTCGCAAATTGCAGGATTAACAGGAAAGGACAACCTTTTTGCTTTATCAGGGGCATTAAAAAGTAATAATCTTGCTGAAGCTTTGAAAACAGTTGAAAAAATAAGTAATAGTTCGGCTGATTTTTCGCAACTTACCGAACAACTTATAACCCATTTCAGAAACATTATGATTGCAAAAGCAGTTAAGAATCCGTCTGATCTTATTGTTTGCCCGGCTGAGGAATTGCAAAGATATATGAATGAAGCTGCGGGTTTTGAAATGGAAAGAATACTTGAAATTTTAGATTGTTTTCAGCAAACCTGCGAAAAAATGCGTTTGGCTACTTCTAAGAGAGTCGAACTTGAAATGGCTTTTATTCGACTTATAAGCGGAAGAGATATATTGAATTCCAATGTTAAACAGCATGATCTTGAATCGGTAAAAATTTCTCAAGGAACTTTGGAAACTGAAAAAGTGACTGATTCAAAGTCGGTTCAGAAATCAGAAAAAGATGAAGATATAAGGTGTTCGGAGCAAATAGATGAACCGCCTCCTTGGGACGATTATGATGCTCCGCCAGAAATTTATGAACCAATCAGAGATGAAAAAGCCGAATCTTATCCTATTTGTTCTAATTCACCAAAGAAAGAACCGATTTTAAAAGAAGATGGGTTAAAATACTTTGCTAAATGGCCTGAAGTAATAGCTGCTTTGGGGAAATTTAACCGACTGATGGCTTCAACTTTGCGAGACAGCGAAGCATATGAAAAAGATGAAGATTTGTTACTTATCAAATCGGAAAATCCAATGTTTTTTGAACTTATACGGGACGGTAAAAAGAACAAATCCGATGTTAAGCGTGCAATTGCTGAGGTAAGCGGAAGGCAATACCGTATAGGACCTCTAAAAGCTGTTACCGAGGAGATAAAGGTCGATCCGATGCAGGCTTTTTTGGATGATATGAAAAGTAAAGGCATAAATATAGGTTAATAATCAGAAAGGAAAATGAAATATGAAAGCAAGATTACCTCAGGGATATGGCGGAGGTCCCGGCAATATGAACAGTATGATAAAGCAGGCACAAAAGATGCAGGCAGATGCACAGGCATTGCAGGAAGAGCTTGAAGAGCGTGAATACACCGGAACGTCAGGAGGCGGAATGGTAGAGGTTGTTGTAACCGGAAACCATCAGGTTAAATCTATAAAAATTAATCCTGAAGCGGTTGATCCTGATGATGTTGAAATGCTTCAGGATATGATTGTTGCAGCAGTCAACGAAGCTGAAAAAACTGCGGACGATACTGCCGGAGAAGAAATGGGGAAAATTACAGGAGGACTCAATATTCCCGGTATGGGGGGACTCTTTTAAGCTATGGGCTCATATAATGTAGCACCGCTTTCGGAACTGATTGATCAGTTTGCAAGGCTTCCCGGAATAGGTAAAAAAACTGCTCAAAGATTGTCGTTTTTTTTGCTTGGAATGCCGGAAGGTGAAGCCGAAAAATTTGCCGCAGCGATATTGGAGGCAAGGGAAAAGATCCATGCCTGTTCTGTGTGTCAAAATCTTACTGACGGTGAGTTATGCCCGATCTGTTCTTCAACTTCGCGTGACCGAAGCACAATTTGTGTTGTTGAAGATCCGAGAGATGTTATGGCCTTTGAGCGAACAAGAGAGTATAACGGACTTTATCATGTTCTTCATGGTGTAATATCTCCTATGGATGGAATTGGTCCAGATCAAATTCGTATTAAAGAATTACTCAAAAGGCTGAATAGCGAAAGCATTGAAGAGGTAATAATGGCGACGAACCCCACAGTCGAAGGAGAAGCAACGGCAATGTATATTTCCCGTTTGTTGAAGCCTTTGGAAATAAAGGTCTCTCGCTTGGCTTACGGAATACCTGTCGGAGGAGATCTTCAGTATGCTGATGAAGTAACTCTTTCACGTGCTTTGGAAGGCAGAAACGAATTATAAATGAAAGGTGTGATAAAAGTGGAACGGTCATCAATAAAAAATATTGCAGGAAATAAAAAAGCTTTTCACGACTATTTTGTAGAAGAACGATTTGAAGCAGGTATTGAGCTTTTTGGTACTGAAGTAAAATCTATTCGAGCAGGCGGTGTAAACCTTAAAGACTCGTGGTGTTCTATTGACGACGGTGAAATTTTTATCAACGGAATGCACATCAGTCCTTATGAACAGGGAAATGTATTTAATCGTGACAGCTATCGTGTGCGAAAACTTCTTATGCACAAACGGGAAATAATGCGTCTTTTTGGACAAACAAAACAGCAGGGACTTACTATTATTCCGCTTTCAATATATTTCAAAGGATCAAAGGTTAAAGTAGGCATAGGACTTTGTCGAGGTAAAAAGCTTTATGACAAAAGAGAGGATGCCGCCAAAAGAGACGCAAAGAGGAATATTGATCGCGTATTAAAGGAACAAAATCGATGAATTTTGTTTCAAACGTTATTACATCTTCATATTTTTGAATAGCAAAATTATATGTTGTTTTATGATGAAAATACCAAATCGTTATCAAAATATTTAAAAAAATGGAACAAATATTATGTGGTGTTTTTAAAGAAAATATGATATACTATAAAAGAAAAA
>CABUCT010000003.1 GCA_902490145.1 uncultured Oscillospiraceae bacterium | reverse complement strand
AAGAAATATGAAAAAGTTTTTAGCCATTCTGCTGTCATCGGTTCTTCTAATAAGCGTGTTTGCTGCGGCAATACCCGTTTCGGCTCAAGAAGAATCGACTATCCAGCTTGATTCGTGCGATTCAGCCGAAAAATGGACCGGTGCAGTTGTTGATACACTGAATTATCTGGAGGGAACAGCCTCTTTTAAAGCGGTGGGAAACAATATTACTCTTTCCAAAGCCGGATATAATTTACCGTGTAAGCTGGGGATCAACGGAAAGAAATTCCTTGAACTTTATTTTTATGTAAATGATGCTGAAGATGTGGATGAAAACAGCGAAATAAGTATCGCCATGAATAAATCACGAGTTGCAAGATGGAAGTTCAAAAATATTGAAATATCCGATGGATGGAATAAGATTTCACTTTCAACCTTGCTTGCAGGTTCATTAACGACCATTGATAGTTTTTCAATAAACATTATTTCTAAAAGTTCGGAAAATCTTATGATTTGCATTGATGATATTGCGTTTACTGACTCAAACGAAATTACAGACTTAACATCGGTTAAAGAAGTTTTTGATCGGGCAGACAGCTTTGATACTACAGGCTTGTCAGATACTGTACTCAAACGTTTTAACTGGTGCAAAGATAATGTTAAGACTCAGCACGATGCAGAGGTTTTTTCAGATACTCTGACCGGAATTATGAATGAGGTAGATAAGTATCGTGCAGCAAATATTTTCACAGACAGAATCAAAATACACGGACGTGCATATTACGAAAACGACGGTCTTGTAATGGGTTACGGTGCAACAGGCTTTACTGTGAGATTCTATGGAACTGAATTAAGGGCTGATTTTGGTGCAAGCGGTCTTGCTACTATTCTTAATGTGTACGTGGATAAGGATATAAACATTTATAACTATGACACAAGCATTTCTGCAGATGAGGCACTTGCAAAGTATAACAAAGATTGTCCGAATTTTGTGCTTACATCCACTGAAAAAAGATCTTATACTTTAACTTCGTCTACAGGAAATGCAATAGTAACGGGACTTGAAGAAGGTATTCATACAGTAACAATTTTGAAGAGAGGGGAGCCTATTCGCACGAGTACCGGGATACTCATGGGACTAAGTGTAACCGACGGTTATCTTCTTTCTCCTCCGAAAAGATCCTCCCGGACGATTGAAACAATAGGAGACAGCGATTCTGCTGCATTTGGAAATCTGACGCTTGGAACCGGTAAGGACTTTTCACCAAGCACACAGGATACAACACTAAGCTATACAGGATATCTTGCCGCTAAATTTGGTGCGGATTACAGTGTAACTGCAAAGAGTGGCGTTTGTCTTCTTGAATCGGATAAGGCAACCGAAGGATATATGACTAACAACTATCTTTACACTGATTGTTGGAACTCTTCAAATCCAAAAGAATATGATTTCGCATCTAATCCGAGTGATGTTGTACTTATTTCATTGGGCGGAAACGACATGGGAAGGATACAGCCTACCGAGGAACAGTTTGTGGAAGGCATGAAGAAATTTATTCGTCAGGTTCGTGCTGTAAATCCCGAATCTATCATTATTCTTGAATACGGAATCGGAAGCGGCGGAGGTGGCAGAACTGCAGCTTATCAAAAAAGAGCAGTTGCCGAGATAAATGCCGAGGGCGATAATAATGTTTATTACTGCCCGATAACCACAGGTTCAAGAACAGGCCCTGCAGGACATCCTTCTATGAGTTCGCATAAGAGCGTTGCAGATGAGCTTTATACATTTATTTCAAATCTTACCGGTTGGGATAGTCCTGTAAAAGAAGTTTACAGTGATCCAACCATTGAAAACGGAAGCTTTGAGTTTTCAAGTGATTATGCCGAAGAGGGAGAAACCATAACAATCACACCCTGTGCCGATACAGGATATGCATTGAAGAACGGAACATTGTCGTTAAGGTCTTCTTCGGGAGAAAGTATACCATTCCTCGAAAATAATGGTGTTGTTTCATTTGTTATGCCCGCAAACTCAGTTATTGTTTCGGGCGAGTTTGAAGAAGCTGCTGTTATACTCGGAGATGTAAACGGGGATACATTCGTCACAACTTCTGATGCACTTTTGGCATTGCAGGCGTCGGTAGGAAAAATCACCCTTGAGGGAAATGCAAAAATTGCTGCTGATGTTGATGGTTATGAAGGCATTACTACAGCAGATGCACTTTGTATTCTTCAAAAATCAGTGGGAAAGATTGATTTGTTTCCGATAGAGAAAAAATAATAGAGTAACAAAAATCGTCCGATCATTTCGGGCGATTTTTATTATATACACAGATATTTCCTTTATTTATATTGACATAAAGAAGCTGTTGTGATATGATTTTGATATCACATTCAATGGAAGGCGATTATTATGAATGATGTAATAAGAGTTGATAATCTTTGCAAATCTTTTGGAGAGGTAAAAGCAGTTCAGGGACTTAATATAAAAGTAAAGGAAGGGGAACTGTTTGCCTTTTTGGGAGTTAACGGAGCAGGCAAAAGCACTACTATTTCAATAATGTGCGGTCAGCTTTCAAAGGATTCGGGAAGCGTTTTTGTAGACGGGTTTGATATTGATAAAAATATTGATAAGATAAAATCCAAAATTGGAGTTGTATTTCAAAACTCTGTTTTGGATAAAGCCCTTTCTGTATATGATAACTTAAAAAGCCGTGCGGCACTTTATGGAATCACGGACGATATGTTTGAAAAGAGACTGAATGAACTTACTGATCTTCTGGATTTCAAAGATCTGCTTAAAAGAACGGTTGGAAAGCTGTCAGGTGGTCAGAGAAGAAGAATCGATATTGCAAGAGCTCTTATTCATCAGCCAAAAATACTTATTCTTGATGAGCCGACTACGGGACTTGATCCACAAACCAGAAAGACACTGTGGGATGTGGTTTTCGGGCTTCAAAAAAGCACCAATATGACCGTGTTTTTAACAACTCATTATATGGAAGAAGCGGCGGATGCCGATTATATTGTAATAATAGATGGCGGAAAAATTGCCGCCGAGGGAACTGCACTTGAGCTGAAAAATAAATATACAGATGATTATATCACGTTATATAATCAAAACGAGGATTCGGTAAAAAGGCTTAACTGTCCATATGAAAAAATACACGATGCATTCAGGATTGCAGTGCCGAATACAGAAAAAGCTACTAGTCTTATTGTTGAACATCCCGAAATTTTCAATGACTATGAGATCATAAAAGGGAAGATGGACGATGTATTTTTGGCAGTAACCGGAAAAATTCTGACAGGAGGCTCAAAAGTATGAAAACGCTCAATATGCTTATAAGGCGTAATAATAAGCTATTCTTCAAAGATAAGGGTATGATTTTTACGTCTTTAATAACTCCGTTAATCCTTTTGGTGTTGTTTGTGACATTTCTCGGAAAAGTATATCATGAATCTTTTTCAAGTGTTTTGCCGGCTTCTTTTAATGTTTCGGAAAAGCTGATAAACGGCTGTGTGGGAGGTCAGCTCTTTTCTTCGCTTTTAGCAGTTTGCTGTGTGACCGTTGCATTTTGTTCAAACATGCTGATGGTACATGATAAGGTAAGCGGGGCCAGGAAGGACATGATGATTACTCCTGTAAAGCCTTCAACTATGGCATTGGGATACTACATTTCCACGCTAATCAATACCCTGATTATTTGTGTGATTGCTACTGCTGCAAGCTTTATATATATTGCAACGGTTGGCTGGTATATCTCATTTTCGGATGTTCTTCTTTTGTTTTTTGATGTTTTTATTCTTGTAATGTTTGGTACGGCCCTTTCGTCAATAGTAAATCTTTTTTTGTCAACCCAGGGACAGATCTCAGCTGTGGGAACCATAGTAAGTTCGGGATATGGATTTATTTCAGGGGCTTATATGCCGATATCTTCTTTTGGAACCGGTCTTCAAAAAGTTCTTTCTTTTTTGCCGGGAACATACGGAACTTCAATGATACGCAACCACGCACTTAGAGGGGTATTTTCTGAAATGCGTGATCAGGGATTTCCTGATGAGATAGTTGAGAATATAAAGGATTCGATAGATTGTAATTTGTACTTCTTTGACAAGAAGGTAAGTGTGTCCGAAATGTATATAATAATGATAAGTTCTGTAATACTCCTTGTTTGTATATACATTTTGCTTAATGTGCTCATGAATAAAAAAGTAAAACAAAGTTAAAATTCTAGTAATTAAAATAAGAGCTCTGATGTTTAACATCAGAGCTCTTATTTTTTATCCATATGTTTTAATTATATTTTCGGCAACCAGTTTTCTTGATGTTCTTAAATCCATTGCTTGTTTTTCGATGTATCTGTGGGCCTCGGCCTCATTCATCTTTAAATATTCAATAAGAAGCCATTTTGCACGGTTTACGATTCTTATTTCAGCCATTTTTTCTTCAATAGAAGCCGTCTTAACCTCTAGCCGCTTCAATCTTTCTCGTGTTGAACATAAGAGGTGAAGTGATTGCAAAATAACCTGAGATGAAGTAGGTTTTGAAATTGATAAAATTCCGTAAGGCTCAGTTTTATAGTATACTTCATCATAAAATTCATTTTTTACAAATAAAAGTACTCCCGAATTTGTCTTTTCACCTATGTCGATAGCAAGATTTATACCAAAGTCATCAGACAGAGGTGAGTTTATAATTATAATGTCATAGGATCTGTCAAGCAAAGATAACTTTGCTGCTCTGGCACTTGATACCAATGAAACGGGGCTAAACTGTCCTTTCGGAAGTAAAGAGGTCAAAGTGCTGTTAAATTTTTCAGATGAAGAAACCATAAGAACGCTGTATACACATTCTTTAAGCGGCAAATTGATCCCCCTCTCGGCAGTTACTTTCTCAAATCAATTGCAATAAGCTTCAATAATTTTTTCGGAAATTTTCGATTTTATCAAATTACTTTGAACTGCACATTTTTTTGCTTCTGATAAACTGTTAGGAAGCGAAATATAATTTTTAAGAAAATCCTTTGTTTGTGCAAATAAATTTATATCTGCTGCATCAGGAATTGGAAGATTATTTTTAATACCGTCCATACAAGCATATATAAGAAGAGCAAATGCAAGATAAGGATTTGCCGATGGGTCAGGAGAACGAAGCTCAGCTCTTTTATTGTTTTCGGGTGATGCAGGTATTCTTATAAGTTGTGAACGGTTTTGTGAAGACCACGAAATGTACTTCGGAGCTTTATTGTTTCCCAAACGATCATATGACTTTTCAGTCGGATTTAAGAAGACGGTAATATCGTTAATATGTTTAAGTATGCCTGCAATGGATTTATTAAGATTATCTTCGCCGTCTGAAGATTTTATTGAAAAGTTTATATGAAAACCGTTTCCGGGCTTGTTTGCTATCGGCTTTGGAGAAAGATCGGCATAAAGTCCGTTTCTTGCAGCAATGGTACGAACTACCGAGCAGAATGTTACGGCATTATCCGCAGCGGTAATAGGGTCGGAATAACGAAAATCAATCTCATTTTGACCCGGTCCTTCTTCATGGTGAGAGGTTTCCGGTCTTATTCCCATTCTTTCAAGAGTAAGACATATTTCGCGGCGTACATTTTCTCCTTTGTCTTCGGGAGCAATGTCCATATATCCGGCCTTATCGTATGGAGTGTCTGTGGGTTCTCCTTCTTCATCAGTTTTAAAAAGATAAAATTCTATCTCTGAACCAAAAGCAAATGAAAGTCCGGCCGCTTGGGCTTCTGATACGGCTTTTTTAAGTACTGAACGGGTATCGGCTTCAAATGTTTTTCCGTTGGGGTATTTGATATTGCAGAACATTCTTACTACTTTCCCGTGTTCGGGTCGCCATGGAAGAACTGATATAGTTGCGGGATCGGGAAATAGGAAAAGGTCAGAACGTACCTCACCTCCGAAGCCGGAAATTGCCGAACCATCAATAGCGATTCCGTATTCAAAGGCATGCTCTAACTCTTTTGGCATGATCGAAATATTCTTCTGATTGCCGTAAACATCGCAAAAAGCAAGGCGGATAAATTTAACATCTTCCTCTTTTATATACTGAATGACCTCTTCAACTGAATAGCTCATCAAAATACCCCCTTAATTTTAATTTGCAACATACATTTGTTTGTATGGATTTTTACTGTCAGGAGTTACTATAGTAAATTCCGATTCCATTATAACATCTTTGTCAACACCGAAAAACTCAGCATAATTTTCAATGTATTTTTTTATTTCTTCAAGATCTTCCTGTGTTGCCGGACGGGCATGAACGCCGTTCGGAAATGTCACTTGATCACAGCTTGATCGCAAAAACATTTTTCCTCCGTGCATACCGGTGCAGGGGAAGTTACCGACGATCTTTGAACCGTTTTCAGTATTAAGTCCAAGAACAATTATAATTCCGCCGGCCTGATATTCTCCGAGAAAACTACCTGCCTGACCACCTATAATCATTACAGGAAGTTTCTCTTTATACGCTTTCATATGTATACCTGCACGGTAACCGGCGGATTTTTCAACATAGATTTCTCCTCCGCGCATGGCATATCCGGCGGCATCCCCGATATTTCCGTGAACAATGATTCTGCCTTCATTCATAGTGTCACCAACGGCGTCTTGAGCATTGCCAAAGGTTTCAATTTCGGCACCGTTAAGATATGTTCCCAAAGCATTTCCGGAAATACCTCGAACTTTTAACTTGTGTTTACTGAGACCGCATCCAATATATCTTTGACCGCTGCATTCATTTATTTCACAGTCATAGTCGGCATTTCTGATCTCTTCATTTAATTCTTTAAAGTCTTTATTTGTTGCATTGATAATCATTATAACACACCTCCGAGCTTTTTATCACAGTAATTTAAGGATATTGGAAGAAGATATGGCTGAATTCTTCCGTTTTATTAGGAATTCCTTATTCACCTGCATGAGAAATACCGAGTATTTCAAGCTCTTTTTCGTTTAATCCTATGCCGCGAAGCATAAGTCGATTTCCTTTCAAGGCTTCAATAGAGTTAATGCCCATGCCGCCCATAAGCTCTTTGATTTCGTGATTCCAAGCAGTGATAAGATTTGTAAGTCTCTTATATCCCACATCCGGATTCAGTCTTTTTACAAGCTCGGGACGCTGAGTTGCAATGCCCCAGTTGCATTTACCGGTTTGACAGCTGCGACAAAGGTGACATCCTAGAGATATCAAAGCAGCTGTTGCTATATAGCATGCATCAGCTCCTAAGGCAACTGCTTTTATAACGTCGGCGGAGTTTCTGATGCTTCCGCCAACCACAAGCGATACGTTGTTCCGTATCCCTTCATCACGCAGACGTTTATCAACACTTGCAAGAGCAAGCTCAATTGGAATTCCGACATTATCTCTTATGCGGGTGGGAGCAGCTCCCGTACCGCCTCTGAAACCGTCAATAGCGATAATATCGGCACCGCTTCGTGCAATTCCGCTTGCAATTGCGGCGATGTTATGGACTGCGGCCACCTTAACAATAATGGGCTTTTTATATTCAGTGGCCTCTTTTAATGAAAATACTAACTGACGCAAGTCCTCAATGGAATAAATATCATGATGAGGGGCGGGAGAAATGGCATCAGATTGTTCCGGAATCATTCGAGTTTTTGAAACATCGCCGATAATTTTACTGCTTGGAAGATGTCCTCCGATACCTGGTTTTGCACCCTGACCCATTTTGATTTCAATGGCGGCACCGGCTTCAAGGTAGTCATGATGAACACCGAATCGTCCGGAAGCAACCTGAACGATGGTGCTTTCTCCGTAACAGTAAAAATCCTCGTGAAGACCGCCTTCGCCTGTGTTATAAAAAATTCCAAGTTCTTTTGCAGCACGTGCGAGGCTTTCATGAGCGTTATAGCTTATAGAACCGTATGACATTGCCGAAAACATTATAGGCATTGCAAGTTCAAGCTGAGGAGTGGTTTTGCAAATAATTTTACCATTTTTATCTCTTTTTATTTCAGAAGGCTTTTTGCCTAAATAAACCCTAGTTTCCATCGGCTCACGAAGAGGATCAATGGGAGGATTAGTGACCTGAGATGCATTAATAAGTATTTTATCCCAATAAACAGGCAGAGGATTGGGGTTTCCCATGGAGGAAAGGAGAACCCCTCCGCTGTCTGACTGCTTGTAAATTTCTTTAATATATGCATCGTTCCAGTTAGAGTTTTCACGGAACTGACAGTCACTTTTCACGATTTTAATTGCTCTGGTGGGACAAAATGCCACGCATCTTTGACAATTAACACATTTTGATTCATCACTCAAAATGACGTTGTTTTCTTTATTATAAACATGGACTCCGTTTGAGCATTGATATTCGCAGATATGACAGCGTGTGCATCTGCTGTCGTTTCTGATCACCTCAAACTCAGGTGAGATATAATTTACAGACATTAGAATTTACCATCCTTTACTTTAACAATAACAGGTGTTCCTCCGGTGGGAGCATATATTTTTGAAACATTTGGTTCCATTGCTCTTATTGCACATTCTTCGGATGCTATAAACACCTTGTCATATTTCTCGCCCACCACCATTGAACGCAGTTTGAGCCGATCGTTTAATGCCATAAGACCTCCGTCAAACCCCAAAATGATCGAGAACGGGCCGGTTATCAGCATGCTTGAATATATATTTCTTAAATATGTAAGTTCTTCTTTTTTTTCAGGCGGAAGTTTTTCGATTGTACTCCAAAATGGAGCGGCAATAACCGATGCCGCTTCCTCAAGCGAGAGTTTTTGTTTGCGAAGTAAAAAGTCGGCGATGTATGTAATAACTTCGGTGTCGGTTTGGAGTGTGCATTTGTATCCGAACATCTCGATAAATCTTCTATTGGCGTCATAGGAAGAAATTTCACCGTTATGAACAACAGAATAGTCAAGCAAAGCAAACGGATGAGCCCCTCCCCACCATCCGGGAGTGTTTGTGGGATACCGGCCGTGGGCTGTCCACATATATCCTTCATATTCGTCAAGGCGATAAAATTCACCCACGTCTTCAGGATATCCTACCGCCTTAAAAACGCCCATGTTCTTTCCGCTTGAAAAGACATAAGAACCTTTGAATTCGGAATTGATTTTAATAACTGTTCTTGCCACATATTCCTTTTCATCCAGCTGGCTGTCTTTAAGTCTGTTATGATGAGGAGTTACGAAATATCTCCATATAAGAGGTTCATCAATAATCTTTGGAGATTTTCGAACGGGAATTCGGGAGAGGTTGACTACTTCAAAAACCTTATCAAGATATTTTTCGCATTCAACACGTGCATCGGTATTATCATAAAAAACGTGTAGTGCATATAAATCCTTATATTGAGGGTATATACCGTATCCTGCAAAACCTCCGCCAAGTCCGTTGGAACGGTCATGCATGGGTCGCATACTTTCGATAATTTTTTCACCGGTCATTTTATTGCCTTCTTTTGAAATTACAGCGGCAACAGCACATCCCGACGGGATTCTTATCTGTCCTTCTTTTAAAATCATTTTGTATCTTCCTTTCGAAGAAAAATAAAAGGCGTTCATTTGCACAGAAAAATAATCTGTACAAATGAACGCCTTTGTTCATTTCACACACTATATCATATGTTTTGTTTTTTGTCAATAACAAAACAAAATTATTTTTTCAAAAAATCACTTGACAAAGGCAGACAGAGGTGATATAATGCGAGCAACAAATGACAAAGGCGTCATGGAACTTAGTTTCCGTGACGTCTTTTTTATTTTATAAAAATTTATCCGAAAGGAAGATTAAAATGAAAACAGTATCGGATTATTTTGGAAGTATGGTATTTGATGATCGGGTAATGAAGGCCCGTTTATCGGAAAAAGTGTATAAGTCTTTGAAAAATACCATAGAAGAAGGGAAAAAACTTGATCCTTCCATTGCTAACGCCGTGGCAGCAGCTATGAAAGATTGGGCTATCGACCTTGGTGCAACGCATTATACCCATTGGTTTCAGCCATTGACCGGAATAACTGCTGAAAAGCATGACAGTTTTATATCCCCGTCTCCCGACGGACGTGTGATCATGGAGTTTTCGGGTAAAGAGCTTATAAAGGGTGAACCGGATGCCTCATCATTCCCATCAGGGGGACTCAGAGCTACATTTGAAGCAAGAGGATATACTGCTTGGGATCCCACATCTTATGCATTTATAAAAGGGAAAACCTTGTGTATTCCGACAGCGTTTTGTTCATATGGCGGAGAGGCTTTGGATAAGAAAACTCCTCTGCTTCGTTCAATGGAGGCCTTGAATATTCAGGCATTAAGGATTCTTCGTTTGTTTGGTAATGATAATGTGCATTATGTACGCACCTCGGTTGGCCCTGAACAGGAATATTTCCTCGTCGACCGTGAGATGTATAACAAAAGAAAAGATCTTATATATACAGGACGCACTTTGTTTGGAGCAAAACCGCCGAAGGGTCAGGAACTGGATGACCATTATTTTGGAACGATAAAGCCCAGAGTAGCAGCGTATATGGAAGAGTTAAATGAAGAGCTTTGGAAGCTTGGAATTTTAGCAAAAACCGAGCATAATGAGGTCGCTCCTGCACAGCATGAGCTGGCTCCCATTTATACTACCACTAATATTGCGACCGATCACAACCAGCTTACAATGGAGATCATGCAAAAGGTTGCTGCAAAGCATGGTCTTGTATGTCTGCTTCATGAAAAGCCTTTTGCAGGTGTAAATGGTTCCGGCAAACATAACAACTGGTCAATTGCTACTGATAACGGAGTAAATCTTCTTACCCCCGGCGAAACACCATATGAAAATGCACAGTTTTTAACCTTCTTGTGTGCGGTTATCAAGGCTGTTGATGAATATCAGGATTTGCTTCGTTTGTCGGTTGCAACAGCCGGAAATGACCATCGTCTTGGTGCAAATGAAGCACCTCCTGCGGTTGTGTCAATTTTCTTGGGCGATGAGCTTACAGATGTGCTCAAGGCCATTGAAACTGATACGGATTATAATGCAGCTGAAAAGACTCAGCTTAAACTTGGAGTACATGTTCTTCCTAAGTTCACACGCGATACCACCGACCGTAACCGCACATCGCCTTTTGCGTTTACCGGAAATAAATTTGAATTCCGTATGCTGGGATCATCGAACAGTATCGCATGTACAAATATTATGCTTAACAGTGCGGTTGCCGAATCACTTAAGCAGTTTGCAGATGAACTTGAAGGTGCAGATGATTTCAACACTGCCTTACATTCTCTTATTCAAAAGACTATCAAAAAACATAAGAGAATTATCTTCAATGGTAATGGGTATGATGATGCATGGATCAAAGAAGCCACAGAAAAACGCGGACTTCTGAATCTCCGTACAACGCCTGACTGCATGCCCAGATCTCTTGATAAGAAAAACGTTGATATGTTAACATCTCACAAGGTGTTCTCTGAAGCAGAACTTAAATCCAGATGTGAGATCATGCTTGAAAATTACAATAAAACAGTCAATATTGAAGCGATGACAATGGTTGATATGGCGAGAAAGCAAATTCTTCCCGCGGTAGAAAGCTATATTGCCGATTTAGCCAAGACCGCAGCCGTCAAAAAGCAAGTTTTGCCGGATGTTTCTTTCGGATATGAAAAAGAAACTATCAGCCGCCTGTCCATGCTTACTGATATGATTTCCGAGCGTACAAAGGCTCTTGAAACTGCTTTAGCTGCTGAAAGAGCCATTGAAGATGTGGAAAATCAGGCGTATGCAGTGCGTGATGAAATTTTGCCAAAAATGGGCGAGCTTCGTGTTGCAGTTGATGAAGCAGAAGTCATTACTGCAGAGAAATATTGGCCATTCCCAACCTATGGTGAACTGCTCTACGGAGTAAGATAAATTTTTTGAGGGAGAGATTTAAAATGACGATCGAATTTTGGTTTTTGATTGGAGCTGCATTGGTTTTCTGGATGCAGGCGGGTTTTGCAATGGTAGAAGCCGGTTTTACCAGAGCAAAAAACGCAGGAAACATTATAATGAAAAACCTTATGGACTTTTGTATCGGAACAGTAGTATTTTCACTGCTTGGATACACGCTTATGATGGGTGAAGACACTCTGTTCGGGCTTGTCGGTCTGCCGAATATGGATATGTGGAACAATTTTAAAAGCTTCATTGCAAGTCCCGCAGACGGAAGTTTTACTGGAGCCTCCACATTTGTGTTCAACCTTATATTTTGTGCCACAGCAGCAACAATCGTTTCGGGTGCAATGGCCGAGCGTACAAAGTTCTCAGCATATTGCATTTATTCCGCAGTAATTTCACTTTTTGTATATCCGATCGAAGCACACTGGATTTGGGGAGGTGGATGGTTATCTCAAATTGGATTCCACGATTATGCAGGTTCTTGTGCAATACATATGGTTGGAGGTATAGCTGCTCTTGTGGGAGCAATTTTCCTCGGACCGCGTATCGGTAAGTATGTAAAAGATGCTTCCGGCAAGGTTGTTAAAGTAAATGCGATTCCCGGACATTCTATCACTATCGGAGCTCTCGGCGTATTTATTCTGTGGCTCGGTTGGTACGGATTTAACGGTGCCGCCGCCACTTCTGCTTCTGAACTTGCATCAATTTTCTTAACAACCACAATCGCTCCGGCAGTGGCGACAGTAACCACCATGATTTACACTTGGGTTAAAAACGGAAAGCCTGATGTTTCAATGTGTCTTAATGCGTCACTCGCAGGTCTTGTAGGTGTTACCGCAGGCTGTGATTCATTTGATGCTATAGGGGCTTCAATTGTCGGTATTGTGTCAGGAATTTTGGTTGTGGTAGTTGTTGAACTTCTCGACTTAAAGCTTCACATTGACGATCCGGTTGGTGCTGTCGGTGTTCACTGTGCAAACGGTATTTGGGGTACTATAGCGGTAGGTCTTTTGGCAAATCCGGATGCTCCTGCGGGACTTGAAGGACTTTTCTATACCGGTTCATTTAAGCAACTTGGACTTCAGGCAATCGGCGTTTTGTCAGTAGGTGTTTATTCAGCTATTGTAATGACTATAGTTTTCTTAATCATTAAAAAGTTACACGGTCTTCGCACAACTGCTGAAGAAGAAATTATGGGACTTGATATTGTCGAACACGGCTTGCCCAGTGCATATCCTGATTTTGTTCCGGCCGTTGATAAATATTCTTCTTATACAAATGCTGATGATATTGTTGCAACTATCGGAGATGTTCCTGAGGCAGAGGCGATTGAAGTTAAAAAAATGCCTGTATTTGAAGATGAGAATACACCTAAGATTACAAAGGTTGAAATTATCTGCAAGGAAGCAAAATTTGATGCACTTAAGAATGCTATGAGCAAGCTTGGAATCACCGGAATGACTGTGTCTCACGTAATGGGCTGCGGTGTTCAGAAAGGTAAGCCCGAATATTACAGAGGTGTTCCGATCGAGACAAATCTCTTGCCAAAGGTTCAGGTTGATATAGTGGTCAGCAAAATTCCTGTAAGAGCTGTCATCGAAACTGCCAAGAAGGCACTTTATACCGGTCATATCGGAGACGGAAAGATTTTTGTATATGACGTGGAAAACGTTGTTAAAGTTCGTACCGGTGAAGAGGGGTTTGACGCTCTTCAAGACGTTGAATAAAATTTAAATTAGGAGTTAGGGTTTATGTGTTCAATAATGGGTGTTTTGGGAAGCGGTATATCGCAGCCTGAATTTAAAGTGTACTTTGAAAAAACTTTATCAAGAGGTCCGGATGCTATGAGCATAGTTTCTTTGCCTAATGCATTGCTTGGATTTTCGCGTCTTTCTATAATGGGTCTTGATCAAAACGGTATGCAGCCATTTGAACGAAACCATAACTTTGTTGTATGCAACGGCGAGCTTTACGGTTTCCGAAAGGTTAAGAAAATTCTTACTGAGGAAGGAGTCACCTTTAAAGGTGACTCCGACTGTGAGATAATTCTTCCTTTGTATGAAAAATACGGTACGGATATGTTTGAAAAGCTTGATGCCGAGTTTGCTATGATAATCTATGAAGCAGAGACAAAAAGCTTTATAGCAGCAAGGGATCCGATAGGTATTCGTCCGTTATTTTACGGATATACAAAAGATAACGGGATAGCATTTGCAAGTGAAGCTAAAAACCTTGTGGGTTTGTGTAACGATATCCTTGCTTTTCCTCCCGGACATTATTATAAGGACGGCAAATTTGTCTGTTACAGAGATATAAGTCAAGTTGAAAATATTTGTAAAGATGATATTGACTCGGTGTGTAAAAAGATACATAATAAATTGGTAAGCGGAATAGAAAAACGTCTTGACTCCGATGCACCGATAGGTTATTTATTAAGCGGAGGACTTGATTCATCCCTTGTGTGTGCAATTGCCGCAAAGAAGTCTGAGAAACCGATAAGGACTTTTGCAATAGGTATGAGTGAAGATGCAATTGATCTTAAATATGCGAGAGAAGTTGCTGATTTTATTGGTTCGGAGCATACAGAGGTAATAATTTCAAAAGATGATGTAATCTCCGCTTTGGAGGATGTAATTGCTGCCGAAGGTACGTTTGATATAACAACCATAAGAGCTGGAGTAGGAATGTATCTTGTGTGTAAATATATCCATGAACACACAGATATAAAGGTGCTGCTCACGGGCGAGATATCCGACGAACTGTTTGGTTATAAGTATACTGATTTTGCCCCTTCTGCCGAAGAATTCCAGCGTGAGGCCGAGAAAAGAGTCCGCGAACTTTATATGTATGATGTCCTTCGTGCTGACAGATGTATTTCGGTACATTCATTAGAGGCCAGGGTGCCGTTCGGGGATCTTGATTTTGCTTCATATGTTATGAGCATTGATCCCGAAATGAAACTTAACACTTACGGAAAAGGTAAGTATCTTTTAAGAAAAGCTTTTGCTGAAGATGATATTCTTCCCGAAAACATTTTGTGGAGAGAAAAGGCAGCTTTCAGTGATGCAGTGGGTCATTCAATGGTATGGTACTTGAAAGACTATGCCGAAAAGCTTTACAGCGATAAAGACTATGCAGAGAAGTGTGAAAAATACACCCACGCAAAGCCTTTTACAAAGGAGTCGCTGCTTTATCGAGAAATATTCGAAAAATATTATCCGCATCAGGGAAAGATGATTATAGATTTCTGGATGCCGAATAAGGAATGGGAAGGCTGTAATGTAAACGATCCGTCTGCCCGAGTGCTTTCAAACTATGGCGAAAGCGGAAAATAAATTTAGCTTATATTTCAATACTCATAAATCCTTCGGCGGTAGTTTTTAAAGATTGCCTCCGAAAGATTTTTGCGTTTATAAATAAGGAGAGGTTTCAATGACAAAATATATTTTTGTAACCGGAGGAGTTGTTTCAGGGCTTGGAAAAGGAATTACGGCAGCGTCACTGGGAAGATTGCTTAAAGCAAGGGGATTAAAAGTTGCAGCTCAAAAGCTTGACCCGTATATAAATGTTGATCCGGGAACCATGAGTCCGTATCAGCATGGCGAGGTTTATGTTACTGAGGACGGAGCCGAGACTGACCTTGATCTTGGACATTATGAGCGTTTTATTGATGAGGATTTAAACAAGTTTTCTAATCTTACCACCGGAAAGGTTTATTGGAATGTTCTTAATAAGGAACGTAGAGGAGAGTATCTTGGCTCTACCGTGCAGGTCATTCCTCATATAACAAACGAGATAAAAGAATTCATATACAGCGTGGGCAAAAAGACTGATGCCGATGTGGTTATTACCGAAATCGGCGGTACTACGGGAGATATTGAAAGTCAGCCATTTCTTGAGGCTATTCGACAGGTGGGTCTTGAGGTTGGAAGAGAAAATTCTCTTTATATTCATGTTACTCTTGTGCCTTTCCTGAGCGGGTCTGATGAACACAAGACCAAACCAACTCAACATTCGGTCAAAGAACTTCAGGGAATGGGAATCGCCCCCAATATTATTGTTCTTCGATGTGATAAACCTTTGGAAGAGACTATATTCAAAAAAATCGCTCTGTTCTGCAATGTAAAAGAAGACTGTGTTATTGAAAACCAAACCGTACCGGTACTTTATGAAGCACCGCTTATGCTTGAAGAAAACAATTTTTCTCTTATTGTTTGCCGCGAACTCGGACTTTGGACAAAAGCTCCTGAACTTACCGAATGGATCACTATGTGTGAACATATAAAGGCTATTCACAAGTCGGTCACAATCGGACTTGTAGGAAAATATGTTCAGCTTCACGACGCATATCTGTCGGTAGCTGAAGCACTGCGTCATGCGGGGTATAAATATGGTGCAAAGATAGATATTAAGTGGATAGATTCTGAAATAATTACAGATGAAAATGTAACTGAAGTGTTGTCGGATTGTGACGGAGTTGTTGTTCCGGGCGGATTTGGAAATCGCGGAATTGAGGGGAAAATTATTACTGCAAAATATTGCAGAGAGAATAATTTGCCTTATCTTGGGATTTGTCTTGGTATGCAGATCGCGGTAATAGAATTTGCCCGTCACGTATGCGGATTTGAAGATGCAAATTCAGGGGAATTTGATGATAAAAGTGATCATAAGGTTATCGACTTTCTGCCAGATCAGAGTGATAACGTTGCAAAAGGCGGAACACTGAGACTCGGTGCATATCCCTGTAAGATTGTTCCCAATACGGTTATGTATAAATGCTATGGAACTGAGCTTATTTCCGAACGCCATCGTCATCGTTATGAGTTTAACAATGATTACAGGCAGAAGCTTTTACAAGCAGGTCTTGTAATAAGCGGAACATCTCCTGACGGGTATATTGTGGAAACGGTTGAGATTCCAAATAATGATTTTTATGTCGGAGTACAGTTCCACCCTGAATTTAAATCCCGTCCTAACCGTCCTCATCCGTTGTTTATGGGTCTTGTTAAAAGTTCACTTGACAGAAAAGATAAATAATAAAATTATTTTGTTATGGTTATATAGCCGTCCGGAGGAGATATTCTTCGGACGATTTTTTTGATATAGAGGTTTAAAATTTTATATTTAAATACTTTCTTTTTAGTTAAGTTTAATGATTAATTGTAGAGAAAAAAGATATGCTTTACAAAAATGTTTCGGTCGATTATAATGTAAAATATTAAGATATCAATTTACTATACTGGCTTAGGAGAAATAATAATGGAATATAAAACTGATATTGAAATAGCACAGTCATGCAAAATGAAACCGATTACTGAAATTGCAAAATCCATAGATCTGGATGAGAAATATATAGAACAGTACGGTAAATACAAGGCAAAAATTGATTTGTCGCTTTTGAATGAGGAAAATCGCAAAAACGGCAAATTGGTGCTTGTAACTGCAATTACTCCAACTCCTGCCGGAGAAGGAAAAACAACCACGACTATTGGTCTTGCCGATGGTCTGAAAAGGATAGGGAAAAAGGTTACTGTTGCTCTTCGTGAGCCGTCGCTTGGACCGGTTTTCGGTGTTAAGGGCGGTGCCGCGGGCGGAGGATACGCCCAGGTTGTACCAATGGAAGATATAAATCTTCATTTCACGGGAGATTTTCACGCAATCGGTGCGGCGAATAATTTGTTAGCTGCTATGCTTGATAACCATATTCAGCAGGGAAATACATTAGGAATTGATGTGAGAAAAATCACATGGAAACGCTGTGTTGATATGAATGATCGTCAGCTTCGTTTTATTGTTGACGGCATGGGCGGAAAGGCCAACGGAACTCCGCGTGAAGACGGATTTGATATTACGGTTGCGAGTGAGATCATGGCGGTTCTTTGCCTTTCAAACTCTATTTCTGATTTAAAAGAACGTCTTTCAAAAATAATAGTGGGTTATACATATGATGATAAGCCAGTAACCTGCGGTCAGCTCAAAGCTGCGGGGGCTATGACTGCATTGCTTAAAGATGCTTTGAAGCCAAACTTAGTACAGACGCTTGAGGGAACACCTGCATTTGTTCACGGCGGACCTTTCGCTAATATTGCACACGGATGTAATTCGGTTACTGCAACAAAGCTTGCACTTAAAATGGGTGAATACACAATTACTGAGGCCGGATTCGGAGCAGATCTCGGAGCAGAGAAGTTTTTGGATATCAAGTGTCGCATGGCAGGACTGACTCCCGACGCAGTGGTAATTGTGGCAACCGTGAGAGCACTTAAGATGCACGGGGGTCTTTCAAAGACTGAACTTGCAAAAGAGGATATTAATGCACTCGAAAAGGGAATACCGAATCTTCTTCGCCATGTATCAAACATTAAAAATATTTATAAACTGCCTTGTGTAGTGGCGGTAAACCGTTTCCCGACTGACACTGATAATGAAATTGACTTTATTATTAAAAAGTGCAAAGAGCTTGGTGTTAATACCGTTCTTTCTACCGTTTGGGCTGAAGGCGGAAAGGGCGGAGAAAGTTTAGCTCATGAAGTAGTAAGACTTTGCGAAGAGGAAAAGGGAGATTTCACTTTCTCTTATGATTTGAATCTCTCTATTGAGCAAAAAATCGAAGCTGTGGTCAAAAAAGTTTACGGCGGAAACGGAATAATTTTGACTCCGGCTGCCAAAAAACAGATCGAGTCTCTTTCTGCTTTGGGATTTGATAATTTACCTGTTTGCATTTCCAAAACTCAGTACAGCTTTTCGGATGATCCAACAAAGCTTGGTGCTCCCGAAGGCTTCGAGGTAACGGTTAAAAATGTAAAGGTATCTGCCGGTGCAGGCTTCTTGGTTGTACTTACGGGTGATATTCTTACTATGCCCGGTCTTCCCAAAAAACCGGCGGCAGAGAATATTGACGTGGATGAAAACGGTAAAATAAGCGGACTTTTCTAAACAAATAGAGTATGTTATTAAAAATATGAGAAATCTTTGATGATATAATTGAAAAAATTGTGATTTTGTGATATCCTTTATTTGTTAGAAATGTGAAAAGGAGAGTTTCCGATGCATTTACAAGAATCCGGAGAGATGTATCTTGAAACAATATTGATTTTATCGCAAAAAAGCAATGCTGTGCGTTCTGTTGATGTTGGAGAATACATGGGGTATTCAAAACCAAGTGTCAGCCGAGCTATCGGTCTCCTAAAGAACGGAGGATATGTCGTTTCGGATAAAGACGGATATCTTTTTCTTACCGATGAAGGGATGAAAGTTGCACAAAAAATATATGAACGTCACACAATGCTAACGGAATTTCTCACTCGTCTTGGAGTGAGTAAAGACGTTGCAACAGAGGACGCATGTAAAATAGAACATGATATCAGCGATGAGTCATTCCAAGCAATCAAATCTCATGCTGATAAACATATGAATAGATAATAGAAATAACAGGAACTGTATTAAAATCGTTAAGATATTTTTAATACGGTTCTTTATTTAGATGGCACAAATAATATAAAAGTTTTTTGAAGAACATTAAAATTGTTTGCTTTGTTGTTCTCAGCATACAGTATAATAGTATGTCTTGGTTGTGATGCTGTGCTGCTGAATTTTCCGTTATCTTAAAAATCTTCGGTCGAACTCAAGAAAATTTGTTCAGTTTAGTGCAGGAAAAGGACACAAATCTAAAGCTTACGATCACACGACGATAAACAAAGCGGGGGAATTTTTTCTTTTGAGACCATTGTATCATCTATTTCTTTATTTGTCGGAAATAAAATTATTTTTGCGTATAATTGTATATGAGACTTTGAGATTTTATATTAAGAATATTCTATTATACAAAATAAAACGTTCACAATAATAAATTTAAAAACAACACCCTGCTGTATAAAACAGCAGGGTGTTTAGTTAAATGAAATAAATTATTAAAACTCGATTTCAAGGGTAATGATTTTTTTAATGCCGATTTCGGTGGTTAACTTGTCATTTTCAATTGTGAATTCTTTAAGACGACGTTCTCCTAAGTTAGTTTCATAAACTGCTTTAACAGGTTTTTTGAAATTGATTGTTAAAGTGTGAGGTTCATTATCAGAGTTATAAAGACGGAGAATGCCGTTGTTGCTGTTTTCAGCTTTTTTGAAGGCTGAAAAAGCAAGATAATCTCCGCTGACCGAGAATAAGTCACTGCTTGCTGGAAGCTCACCGCAGTGAGGTTTTGCCGAACGTGCAGCAAATACATCTCCATTGAAAGTGAATCCTTCATTATAGGCGGCAGCCTTTGTATTTTTGTCAAACGGGATGATTGAATATTTTAATGTGTGTTCACCCTTGCACTGGGCAGAAGGAGTGGGGAATACGCCCCAGTCACCGAGCTGATCGACGCAGCGGAGCAGGGTCAGAGCCATGGTGTTTTTACCATCTCTTAATATTTCATATTCATTAAGTCCTCTGGAAGCAATCATAAGACCTCTGTTTTGTTCAAACAAAGCGAAAAAGGCTTGCATACGCTGACAATAGCAGGGGTTTTTCCAAGCGGGAGAAGGGGTGATCTCACGGTCTACAACATCGAATTGACCCTCAGCAAGACAACGCTCTGCCATAATTTCAGGGACAAATAATGCACGAATACGATGATTTTCAGATTGGTTATTAAATTTTGTTGTGACATCAATACGGTGTACGCCGGCTGTTACAGTGAAGTATGTTGTGATGCTGTGAGCAGTGGTTTCGGAAGTACGCTTTTTATCTTTTATGCCGACAGGAAGATTCATGGTATTTTCCACACCAATAGTCACAAAGCAGTCGTTTTCATCCTCAATCCATACCTTTGCAGTGTCATTTTCGGTTGTGATTGGGACATCGTTTTGCACCGGACGGAAATTGTATTCTTCTCCGACATCTCCAACATCTTCGTAAATATTGTTGTTATGATAAACGTGTCCGCTGATTTTATCGGTGACGGTTATAGAACCGTTAGCATTAACGGTGAAAGCAATGCTTTCGTTTTCGGCACCTCTTTCAGTTGCTTTGACCTTGCGTTCAATAGTTTTTCCGTTTCCGCTGTGAACCGCATAAGTTTCATATCCGATTCCTTCATGACGCGAAATAAGAACCACCTCAAAGCGATCAACATATCCGGGCTGACGGAAACGATCCTTCGGAAGAGTATATGTAAATGTTCTTCCGAGCTTTTTAACCGTACATGGAACAGGGGTTCCTTCTGCTGTAGTAATATGAAGCGTATCAATACCGGAATTTTCAGGGAAATCCACAAATACTTTGACTGTTCCGCAGGAAATGCCGGGAGCCGTGTGGAAAACGGTTATTGTGCGGTCACCGAGAGACTGAGTGTTAAGCTTTGATACAACAGCATCCATAGCCTCATCTTTTACAAAACGGGCAACCTCGTGAGATTTTTCAAAACGGGTATCCATTTCGGCAGCGACTTCATCACAGCTGCAGCTGCATATTGAATCGTGAGGATGATTCTGCATGAGCTTCTTCCAAGCATAAAAAAGTTCGTCATCGTGATATTTTCCGCCGGATAGGAGTGCGATCATGCTCAGCGGTTCAGCGATTCTGTCAAGAGCATTTTGTCCACGGTGATTTTTGATTTTGAGAGGGATGTGTGTGGAAGCGGTATCAATAAGAGGAACTGCACCCGCGGTAAGCTGTCCGTTAATTTCACCTTCAATAAGTGAAAAGCTGTCTTTGTAAGGGCGGATAGATTCAACATAATCCTTGAAGTTTGACTGTTTGATTTCCATACTGTCACCGTAAATATCACGGGCGACTTTTAAAACTTCATGAAGATTTGTCTGAACAGGCTGATGATCGCATCCATTCAGTACAAGCAGATTTGGCGTTGCAGCAGAGGGAAGAAGTCCATCGACAATATCATCTATACGTTTTTTAAGAGCGTCACGATCGGTGGGAAGCTCCATTCCATTGTGGTACCAGCGAACGAACATTACACCGATAACCTCACTGCCGTCAGGAGAACGCCAAATTATTTCGGAAGGATTATTTGGTGAATCGGGATCGACCTTGTTATCTTCAAGGATTGCACCAACACCGCGTCCGAAGGCGGCGTTATCAATATCAAAACCTTTAAGAATTTGTGGAGCTTGGGAAATATTACCGAATGCGTCCGGAAAATATCCAGTCATGACGGGATCGGCACCGATTTCTTTACATAACTTAATACCATAAAGCATATTACGGACATTTGATTCACCGCTTGTGAGATATTCGTCCTGAAGCACATACCAAGGGCCGATCTGAATTCGGTCATCGTGAATAAGCTTCATAAGTCGATCACGCATTTGCGGACGGATTTCAAGATAATCGTCAATTACAATATATTGTCCGTCCATATGATAATAATTATATTCAGGATGTTTTTCCATTGTTTCAATGAGTGCGTCAAACAGCTCGACCAAACGCATACGGTGCTGTTCAAAGCTCATATACCATTCACGATCCCA
This sequence comes from uncultured Oscillospiraceae bacterium, assembly GCA_902490145.1. GTDB lineage: Bacteria > Bacillota > Clostridia > Oscillospirales > Acutalibacteraceae > UMGS1484. The sequence goes on along the minus strand of CABUCT010000003.1, from coordinate 5,450 downwards.
GTGTGAATGGGGAATAACATGGCAAACTTTCTTTTCGTTATTCATAAGTTTTCCTCCTAAGTAAGTAAAACAATCCGGATTGATATATCAAATTCTGATCAATCCGGACTCATTGTAACACATATATTCTTAAAAAGATAGATGTTTTTTTAATTTATTCCAATTCAAATGCACCTGTATAAAGCTGATAATAAGTGCCTTTTTCGGAAATTAGCTTTTGGTGATTGCCACGTTCGATAATTTTACCGTGATCGAGTACCATTATTACGTCGGAGTTCCTTACGGTAGAAAGTCTGTGGGCAATTACAAATACCGTTCTGCCTTCCATGAGTTTATCCATTCCACGTTGAACAATGGCTTCGGTTCGGGTGTCTATTGAAGAGGTGGCTTCATCAAGAATCATTACAGGCGGATCTGCGGCAGCAGCTCTTGCAATGGCAATAAGCTGACGTTGGCCTTGCGACAGGTTCGATCCGTTGTTTGAAAGCTGAGTTTCATATCCATTCGGAAGCCGAGTGATGAAGTCATCTGCTCCCGCCAGCTTTGCTGCATTGATACATTCTTCGTCAGTTGCGTCAAGGCGTCCGTAGCGAATGTTTTCCATAACTGTTCCCGAGAATAAATTTGTTTCCTGCAAAACAATACCAAGCGATTTTCTCAAATCCGATTTTTTGATCTTATTTATGTTGATACCGTCATATCTTATTTTGCCGTCGGCGATGTCATAAAAACGGTTAATAAGATTTGTGATGGTGGTTTTTCCTGCCCCGGTAGCACCGACAAATGCAACTTTTTGTCCCGGTTCTGCATAAACCGAAACATTATTAAGGACCTGTTTACCCTCTTCATATGCAAAGTCGACATCAAACATTCGAACATCACCTTCAAGACGGGTATATGTTAGTGTTCCGTCACCGTGTGGATGTTTCCAAGCCCATATTCCGGTATGTTCTTCGGTTTCGGTGATTTCACCGTTTTCATCAAGCTTTGCATTTACAAGAGTAACGTAACCTTCATCGGATTCAGGTTCGGTATCCATAAGCGAGAATATTCTTTCCGCCCCCGCCATGGCCATAACAACTGAATTTATTTGCTGTGAAACCTGATTGATGTTTCCGGTGAACTGTTTTGTCATGTTAAGAAAAGAAACAAGAATACTTATTTGAAATGGCATGCCTGAAATGCTTATATTTTTTAATCCAGAAAGCAAGAACAGACCGCCGATAACAGCAACAAAAACATAAAGAACATTACCGATATTCATTATTATCGGACCGAGACTGTTGGCATAAGCATGAGCCCGATAGCTGTCTTCATAAAGAGCATTGTTGATCTCTTCAAAATCAGCTTTACATTTTTCTTCATGACAAAAAACTTTAATTATTTTTTGTCCGTTCATCATTTCTTGAACAAAACCTTCTGAACGACCGAGAGATTTTTGTTGGCGTATAAAATACTTTGCCGACCCTCCGCCGATTTTTTTCGAGACAAAGAGCATAATAATAACGCCGAGAATTACGAGCAATGTCATCCATACACTGTAATAAAGCATAATACCCAACACACACAAGACAATCGCACTTGATTGTAAAAGGGCGGGAAGAGCTTGTGAAACAAGCTGCCTTAAGGTGTCTATATCATTAGTATAGTAACTCATTATATCGCCGTGTTTGTGGGTGTCGAAATATTTGATCGGAAGATCCTGCATATTTTCAAACATGGAAACACGAAACTTCGAAAGGAAGCCCTGAGTCATTATAGCCATGAGCTGCGTATGTATTGTGATTGACACGATAGATAAAATGTACATTCCGACAAGAATAAGAATCATCGGAATGATTTCAGAGCTTGCGTTTGTCCAGTCACCGGATGCACAATATTTTTCAATTACCGCAATGATTCTTTGAACAAAAGTGGCGGGAAGGGCAGATGCTACTGCCGCAAATAATATACAAGCCGCTGTGAGCGGAGCAAGTACCGGATAAAACTTAAACAGCATTTTAATAACACGGCCGAGAGAACCGAGATTTGCTTTCTTTTTAGGAGTATTATTCATTTTCCTCTCCTCCGTTCATTTGCTGATTGTATATTTCACAATAAATATCGTTTGATTTCAGAAGCTCTTCGTGAGTTCCTGTCCCTGAAATCTCACCGTTGTTCATAACAATAATAATATCGGAATCTTGAACCGAAGAGATACGCTGTGCAATTATTATCTTGGTAGTTTCGGGAATGTATTGTTTAAATCCCTCACGTATAAGCATGTCAGTTTTAGTGTCAACAGCACTTGTGGAGTCATCAAGAATAAGTATTTTAGGCTTTTTAAGAAGTGCTCTGGCAATGCAAAGTCGCTGCTTTTGCCCGCCTGAGACGTTCGTGCCGCCCTGCTCAATTAGAGTGTTGTATTTATCTGGAAATGATGAAACAAATTCATCTGCCTGGGCAAGCTTACAGGCTTCAATAATTTCCTCGTCAGAGGCATTTTCATTTCCCCAACGAAGATTTTCATTTATTGTGCCCGAAAAAAGCAGATTTTTTTGAAGAACCATTGCAACTGCTTCGCGAAGGGTCTCAATATCATATTCCGAAACATTCTTTCCGCCGACTTTGATTTCACCATCGGTTGTGTCATAAAGTCTTGGTATAAGCTGAACAAGGGTGGACTTTCCTGATCCCGTTCCGCCTATAATACCAACTGTCATACCGGATTTAATATGTAAGTTAATATTTGACAAAGCATATTTTTTTGCTTTTTTCGAGTATTTGAAGCTTACATTGTCAAAGTCAATTGACCCATCTGCAACAGATGTTATGGGATTTTCGGGATTTGCAAGTGCCGGTTCTTCGTTTAATACTTCACAAATACGTTTTATAGATTCCGAGGAAATGGTGATAATAACATAAATCATTGACAGCATCATAAGAGACATAAGAATTTGCATGCCATAAGTCAGCATTGCCGAAATCTGTCCAACATCAACCGTTTGTCCCATACTTGTAATGGTCATTTTTGATCCGATAAGCAGAACAAATACCATATTGAAATAAAGGCAAATCTGCATAAGAGGAGTATTGCAGGCCACAATTCTTTCAGCACGGGTAAAGTCAAGACAAATGTCTTGTGCTGCTTTACCGAATTTTTGTTTTTCATACTTTTCTCTGGAAAATCCTTTTACCACACGCATAGCACGGACGTTTTCCTCAATCGATTCATTAAGTCGGTCATATTTTTTGAAAACGCTGTGAAAAGCAGGCATTGCTTTTTTGCCGATGATAAATAATCCGATGGCTAAAACCGGGATTACAATCACAAAAGCGGTGGCAAGAGCACCGCCCATTATGTATGCCATAACTACTGAGAAAATAAGCATCAAAGGGCTTCTTACAGCGGTTCGAATGATCATCATATATGCCATTTGAACATTTGTAACGTCGGTAGTCATACGTGTGACCAAAGACGAAGATGAGAATTTATCTATATTTTCAAATGAATAGGACTGGATTTTTGAAAACACGTCGTGCCGGACATTTTTTGCAAATCCTGCGGAGGCTTTTGAACATGTAAATCCGGCCAGTCCTCCGCAAATTAACGATAAAACTGCCATTACTATAAGCAAAATACCGGTTTTTAATACTTCTCCCATTTGCACGCCGTCTTTGATTCTGTTAACGAGATCGGCAGTCATAAAAGGTATAAAAGTTTCGATAATTGCTTCACCCACAATTAAAATCAGCGTTAATATTGTAGGTTTTTTGTATTCTCGAATACATTTCACAAAGGTTTTAATCATGTCTTAGGGTCTTCTTTCTATTAAGTCTTATACAGTATAATTTCTTATTCTAACAGAATTCAAAAAGAGATTCAATATCAAAATGGAATAATACAGTATATTGAAATTAAAAAGAATAAATACAAATTATTTGGGAGACAATACTGTTGATTTAAGAAATAAGGTGAAATATATGTCTGTACCAAAAAAAGAATATCAAAAAATGACATCCACGGCTTCCAACAAGTCCCCAGTTTTAAAAGATTGTTTAATGGCTTTTTTGATCGGAGGATTTATATGTCTTCTTGGACAATTATTGATTGATTTTTACGGTATGCTTGGAATAGAGTCTGAAATAGCTCGCACAGTTTCGACCGTAACACTAGTGTTTTTATCGGCATTTTTTACTACTGTCGGACTTTATGACGACATTGCAAGAGTTGCAGGAGCGGGTACGCTTGTTCCTATAACGGGATTTGCAAATTCGGTTGTGTCCCCTGCAATAGAATTCAAAAGCGAAGGATTTGTTCTGGGAATGGGTGCAAAAATGTTTGTAATTTCAGGACCTGTAATTGTTTTCGGTACTGTTGCAAGTGTAATTTACGGAATAATCCTGTATTTGATAAAGCTATTTTAAGGAAGTGCTGTTATGCCTAAAAGAGTTGGAAAATATACAATTCAGTTTGAAAAGCCACCGGTTGTAAAGGGATATGCCTCGGTGGCGGGAAAAAGAGAATCAGAAGGACCGCTGGGTAAAGAGTTTGACCGGGTGTTCGATGATGAATATTTGGGAAAAGACACCTTTGAGCAGGCTGAAAGCGAGATGCAAAAACAGGTTATCGAACTTGCACTTTCAAAAGCACAAATTGATATAAATGAAATTGATTTTGTTTTTGCCGGAGACCTTTTGAATCAGTGTGCAGGATCAACTTATGCGGCGTCGGGGTTTGGCATACCTCATATAGGAATTTACGGAGCATGCTCAACCATGGCACTGGGTCTTGGACTTGCCGCGTCGTTTATAGACGGAGGTCTTGCAGGACAGACAGTTTCGTCGACTTCTTCTCATTTCTGCTCATCAGAACGGCAATTTCGATATCCTTTGGAGTATGGCGGTCAGCGTCCTCAAACTGCACAGTGGACAGTAACGGGAGCAGGAGCAATAGCACTTGGAACAGGTGAAGGACAGGTCAAGGTAAAAGCCGCGACATTCGGAAGAATAATTGATCTCGGTATTAAAGATGTAAATAATATGGGTGCGGCAATGGCACCTGCTGCAGCCGAAACAATTCTTTCTTTTCTGGAAGATACAAATACCGCTCCTTCAGATTATGATCTGATTTTAACCGGAGATCTGGGAGTTGAGGGAAGCCGTCTTCTTTGTGAGCTTACTGCAAAGGAAAATACGGATATTTCAAAAAATCATTCTGATTGTGGATTAAATATTTTTTATTTGAATGATCAGGATGTTCATTCCGGAGGATCGGGATGCGGATGTTCTGCATCTGTGCTTTGTTCCAGAATACTGAATAAGTTACAGTCGTGTGAATTTAAAAATGTGTTGTTTTGTGCCACGGGTTCTCTTCATTCGCCTACTACGGTGTTTCAGGGTATGACAATACCGTCGATTGCACATCTTGTGCATTTGTCTTCGGAATAAAAATAGTTTTATTTAGTTAT
>CABUCT010000002.1 GCA_902490145.1 uncultured Oscillospiraceae bacterium | reverse complement strand
CGCGCCCCGCCGTAGAGGCGGGCGAACGGCTCGGGTTCCTGCCCGGCGACCTGCAGAACAAGGTCGATCCGTATCTCCGTCCGCTGTATGACGCGCTTTACGATATGCTCGGCGCGGAGACGTATCAGAAATATCTCGAGCGCGGCAACATCGAGGTCGCGCCGCTGGCCTATATGCGCGGCCGCACGCTCGACGACAGCTTCATCATCCTCGACGAGGCGCAGAACACGACGCGCGAGCAGATGAAAATGTTTTTGACAAGACTTGGAGAAAACAGTATAATGGTTGTTACCGGCGACCTGACTCAGATTGACCTGCCCGAAGGCAAAAAGAGCGGGCTTAAAAATGCAGTGGCGGTTCTTAAAGACGTAAAGGACATAGCAATCAGATTTTTGTCCGAAAAGGACGTCGTGCGTCATCCATTGGTGCAGGAGATAGTCAAGGCATACGAAAGAGCCGAAAAAAGGCAAGGAGTTTGATTTTTGAAGAACAGGCTGACAAAAAATCAGGCGATATTCTGTATGGCGGCGTATGTCGTTTTTTACGCGCTGCTTACGGCGTGCTGCCTGCTGCTTTTCGTAAGAAAATCCGATGAGGAATTTTTCGTCAAGCTGGGATATTTTATCGTGCTTGCGGTATTTCTCGGCGCGATTTTTCTGTACTTTTATTTCGCGGATATAGAAATTTTAAAGAGCAGACGCAAGCTGCTTGCGGTTATATGCGTTACATTCGTCTGTTTTCTGATTTCGATTTTTATTTCCAAGGTCAACGTATTTCTCTCTCCGTACGCCTTATGCGCGTTGGTTTTGACTTTGCTTCTGGGGCACAGAGTAGCGTTGTTCACGTCTTTGTTCACGGTCATCATATATTTCGTGTCCAATCTGATTTTTACCGATTTGACGGGAGCGGCGCTTTACGGTTCGCTTTTCGAGGCCATTGTAACGATTATTTTGGCGGTTTTCGCGTCCGGCAGGCACATAAAGCGGATACATTACGTTTTTGTGGGCATCAGCATTTCCGTTGTCGCTGCGGCTACGGTCGGGCTTTCGTATCTGTTGTTTTACATTCCCGGATATTCGCCTCTCAAAATCGGCTTGGGAGCCGCTTACGCCGCGGGCAGCGGACTTTTAGACGTTATGCTCATGTTTCTGCTCGTGCCCGCCTTGGAAAGGCTGTTCAATCTGACCACCGATTTCAGGCTTGCGGAGCTTACAAGCACCAACAATCCGCTAATCAAGCGGCTTTTCAACGAGGCGCCCGGTACCTTCAACCACAGCCTTACGGTTGCAAACTATGTCGAGGCGTGCGCAATGGCAATCGGAGAGGATACCTTTCTTGCGCGTGCGGCGGCATATTTCCACGACATAGGCAAGCTGAAAAACCCCAATTATTACGTGGAAAATCAGACGGACGGTCACAACCCGCACGACGAAATTGCACCCGAGCTGAGCGTTTCCTTGCTGAAAAAGCACATAATGTACGGAGTTATGCTTGCAAGGGAATACGGCTTGCCCAAGGAGCTTGAAAGCGCGATAACGGAGCATCACGGCTCGTTTCCCATGAAATTCTTTTATTACAAAGCGAAAAAAATTACGGAAGGCGAGCTTGACCTTAAAAATTATTCATACGACGGTCCCACCCCGACAAGCAAAATCAACGGAATGCTGATGATAGTGGACGCAAGCGAGGCGGCTTTGAGGTCGCTTAACGTAAACGACGCCTTGGCGGCGGAGCGTCTTGTAGACAATATAGTCAAAGAAAGGCTGGATTTGGGGCAATTCGACAACTGCGACCTGACGATGAACGAAATCAACATAGTAAAGCAGACCATAGTGACGACCTACGTCGGCATAAGGCACGAGCGGGTAAAGTATCCCGACGTCAAGCTGTCCGCACCGGAGGGCGAAAAATGAAAATTTATTTTTCGGGAGCGCGTATCGGCGAAAAAAAACTGTTGTCAAAGGTACTTGATTACGCGGTTGAAAATTTGCGTCAGCCGGAGCGGCTTTCGCTTTCGCTCTCTTTTCTCGACGAGGAAAAAATGCGCGCGCTCAACAAGGAAACGCGAGGCGCGGACAAGCCTACCGATGTTTTGAGTTTTCAGTATCTCGACTACATAAAGGCGGGAGAAAAGGTGGATTTGGACAGAAAGGAATATTTCGACGTCGTTACGGGGCTTGTGGATTTGGGAGAAATATATATCTGCCGCAGCATTGCGCGACGGCAGGCAAAGGAGTACGGTCACAGCGTCAAAAGAGAAAAGGCGTTTCTTGCGCTTCACGGTCTTTTGCATCTGCTTGGCTACGACCATGACGGCGGCGAGGACGAAAGGGAAATGTTCGCAATTCAGGAAAATTTCCTTGACGCGCTAGGTTTGAAAAGGAGTTGAGATGAAAAGCGGTTACATTGCAATCGTGGGCAAGGCAAACGCCGGCAAATCCACGCTGTTAAACAGCCTTGTCGGGCAGAAAATATCCATAGTCAGTCCTAAGCCGCAGACCACGCGCGACAATATTACGGGCATATATACGGAGAGCGACTGTCAGATGATTTTCGTGGATACTCCGGGCGCGCTCAGACCGTCCAACAGACTTGGCGACTACATGGTAAAAAACATAGAGGCGGCGACTGTGGACGTTGATTGCGTTTTGCTTGTGCTGGACGGTCACGACGGAATAGACGAAAGCGAGCTGGCTTTGGCGGAAAAATATTCCGCCCTTGACGCGCCGCTGGTGGTTGCCGTCACCAAAACCGACATCACGCAGCCGGAAAAGCTTTTTCCCGAGCTTGAAAAACTCAACTCTTTTCCCAAAATAAGGGAAGTCTTTGCGGTGAGCGCAAAAAAGAACAGAGGCGTGGACGAGTTGAGAAACGGTTTGAAAAAATATCTCGGCGACGAAATCATGTTTGCCGAGGACGAGGTGACGGACAGACCTCTGCGTTTTCTCGTGTGCGAGACTCTGCGGGAAAAAATTCTGCTTTGCTGCGAAAGCGAGGTGCCGCACGGCGTGGGCATTATGCTCAACAAAATGGAGTTTGACGAACAGAAGCGCGTTTGGTTCATAGACCAAAACATAATTGTGGAAAAACAGTCCCACAAACCGATTATTTTGGGCAAAAACGGCGCCATGCTCAAAAGCATAGCCACCCATGCGCGTGCAAGCATGGAAAAGCTTTTGGGGGACAGGGTTTTTTTGGAGCTGTGGATAAAGGTCAAGCCTAATTGGCGGGACAATCCGTATATGCTCAATGAAATAGGTTACGACAAAAGCTCCGTTTGAAAGGGTGTGCCCCAAAAATTTTTTAATATACGTCGCCGTTTTCGTATATTTAATTTGCACGCAACTCAAACTAAAAACGGAGGCTTGTTTTATGCGTGAAAAGGAGCTTTTGTGGGAGATGTTCGTAAAAACGGGAAACCCGTCTTATTATTCTTTGTACAGAAAATTGAGCACCGATGATAGAGAAAATTAAAGCTCTTGTGTTGAGAGCGGCGGATTTTAAGGAAAACGACAAGCTGTTGCTGCTCTACTGCGGCGAATACGGCAAAATCACGGCAAGCATACGCGGCGTAAAAAAGCCCGGCGCCAAGCTGAAATTCGCGGCGGAGCCGTTTTGCTTCGGGGAATTCATGCTTTCGGTCAAAGACGGACGCTACTCCGTGACCAACTGTACGGAAATCGAAAGCTTTTTTTCTTTGCGCGGCGACGTTGTTACATATTGCTGCGCGGGCTGCGTCGTCGAGCAGCTTGCCAATACGGGACAGGAAAATCAGTCGGAGCCGCAGCTTTTGTTGCTTGCGTTGAAGACTCTCAAAGCGTTGGAGGAAAAAAACGCGGCTTCCAAGACAATTCTGATAAAATTCCTGCTTGAAAGCATGAAGACGGCGGGGTTCGGTCTTTCCTTCGACAAATGCAGCATGTGCGGCAGCCGCACCTTTGACAGAATGTATCTTAATCTGGATATAGGAGGCGCCGTATGCCCGCTGTGCAAACACGACTGCTCCTCCCGCGAGCTTGACGCAAGAGTTTTCAATTGTCTGCGCACGTTAGATTTGCAGCCCTTTGAGAGACTTTCCGCTCTGAGATTCGACGCATTCGAGAATGATTGTCTAAAAGCTTTGGACGCGTATGTCACGAGCGTTATTAAAAAACTTAACAGCCTGCAAATGTTGTTGAAAATGTAAAATTTTTTATTAAAACCCAAAAAAGTCACTCAATCTGTTGTTAAAGGCGAAAATATTTGTTAAAATGTAAAGCGGTCTTGATGGCAAAGACCGCGTTTTTTATGCAATTACTATATGGAGGAAGATATATGACAAAGTACGTTTACCTGTTCAATGAAGGAAACGGCAAAATGCGCGAGCTTTTGGGCGGCAAAGGAGCCAACCTTGCCGAGATGATGAATCTCGGTCTTCCCGTACCCGACGGCTTTACCGTCACGACGGAGGCGTGCAACAAGTATTACGAGGACGGAAAAACGCTTTCCGAGGAAGTCAGAGAGCAGATTTTCCAAGCGCTTGAAAAGACGGAAAAGAAGCTGGGCAAAAAGCTGGGCGACGTCAAAAATCCCTTGCTCGTGTCTGTGCGCAGCGGCGCGAGAGCGTCCATGCCGGGCATGATGGACACTATACTCAATCTCGGACTCAACGACGAAACGGTAGAGGGGCTGGCAACGCTTACGAGCAATCCCCGTTTTGCTTACGACAGTTACAGACGTTTTATACAGATGTTTTCCGACGTCGTTATGGAAATTTCCAAGGACAATTACGAAAAGCTTTTGGAAAAGGCAAAGCAGGCCAAGGGCGTGACGCTTGACACCGAGCTTGACGCAAACGACCTCAAAAAACTCGTAGTCGAATTTAAGCAGACCTATAAAAAACTCAAAGGAGAGGAATTTCCCCAAGACCCCAAGGAGCAGCTCATACAGGCGGTTCTTGCGGTGTTCCGCAGCTGGGACAACCCGAGAGCAATTTATTACAGAAGGATGAACGATATTCCCTCCGATTGGGGAACGGCGGTCAACGTGCAATCGATGGTTTTCGGCAACATGGGCGAGGACTCGGGAACGGGCGTTGCCTTTACACGCAATCCCGCAACGGGCGAAAAGCAGCTGTTCGGCGAGTATCTGATGAACGCGCAGGGCGAGGACGTCGTGGCGGGAATCCGTACTCCTCAATCCATAGCTCAGCTCGAAAAGCAGAACAAGGCGGTTTACGAACAGTTTGTCGGCATCTGCAAAATCCTCGAAGACCATTACAGGGATATGCAGGACATGGAGTTCACAATCGAAAGAGGCAAGCTTTATATGCTTCAAACGCGCAACGGCAAGCGTACCGCCGTCGCCGCGCTCAAAATAGCCATTGATATGGTGGAAGAGGGCAGAATAGACGAAAAGGAAGCCGTATTGAGAATCGAGCCCAAGCAGCTTGACGCTCTGCTGCACCCTCAGTTCGACCCCGATGCTCTCAAAAAGGCCAAGCCGATTGCCACCGCGCTTGCCGCAAGTCCGGGCGCTGCCTGCGGAAAGGTTTACACCACGGCGGAAAAAGCCATTGCGGCGGCTGCCAAGGGTGAAAAGGTAGTGCTGGTAAGACAGGAAACCTCTCCCGAGGACATCGAGGGCATGGCTGTTTCGCAGGGCGTTCTTACCGCGTGCGGCGGCATGACCTCCCACGCCGCGGTAGTTGCGCGCGGCATGGGTACCTGCTGCGTTGCGGGCTGCAAAGAACTGATTATCGAAGCGGGCAACGATTTCTTCCATATAAACGGAAAAAAATACAACGAGGGCGACGTGATTTCGCTTGACGGAAGCACGGGCAATGTTTACGGAGAGGCTATTCCTACAATGGAGGCGTCCGTGACCGGCAATTTCGGCACAATCATGAGCTGGGCAAACAAGTACCGCGTCATGAAGGTAAGAACCAACGCCGACACTCCCAAAGACGCAGCCAACGCCGTGCGTTTCGGTGCGGAAGGCATAGGTCTCTGCCGCACTGAGCATATGTTCTTCGACAGCGACAGAATCATGCCCATGCGCGAAATGATTGTGTCCAAAACGGAGCAGGAGCGCAGAAAAGCGCTTGCAAAACTGCTGCCCATGCAGAGAAAGGACTTTGAAGGCATTTACGAGGCCATGGAGGGCAGACCCGTCACCATACGCTTCCTCGACCCGCCTCTGCATGAATTTCTCCCCCACAAGGACGAGGAAATAAAAGAGCTTGCCCAACAGATGGGACTTGGTTTTTCGGAGCTTAAAGCCACCGTTATCGGTCTGCACGAGTTCAATCCCATGCTCGGTCACCGCGGCTGCCGTCTTTCCGTGACGTATCCGGAGATTGCAGAAATGCAGACCAGAGCCGTAATAGAGGCGGCGCTCAACGTCAAAAAGAGCAAAGGCTACGATATCGTGCCCGAAATCATGATTCCTCTTGTAGGAGAGCTTAAAGAGCTAGAATTTGTCAAAAATGTCGTGGATGCAACGGCAAAGAAGGTCATGGAGGAGCGCGGCGAAAAAATAAATTATCTCGTGGGCACTATGATAGAGGTTCCCCGCGCGGCAATCACGGCTTCGGAAATCGCAAAAGCGGCTCAGTTTTTCAGCTTCGGCACAAACGACCTTACGCAGATGACTTTCGGTTTCTCGCGCGACGACGCCGGCAAGTTCCTGCCCTACTATTACGAAAAGAAGATTTTTGAAAGCGACCCGTTTGCCAGACTCGACAGGTCGGGCGTAGGCAAGCTCGTAGAAATGGCGGTGGAGGGCGGAAGAAAAACCCGTCCCGACATCAAGCTCGGTATCTGCGGCGAACACGGCGGCGACCCCAGCTCGGTTGAGTTTTGCCACAACATCGGGTTGGCGTACGTTTCCTGCTCGCCTTTCAGAGTGCCTATTGCCATTCTTGCGGCGGCGCAGGCGAATATTAAACACCCGAGGGGCTAATGGCTTTTCGCCTGAAAAACCACTTTTACAATAACGATTGACGTCTCAATCGCAAGGGAATATTACAAACGCCTCGGAGTAAAATTCTTCAGGACACGTTTTACCCCCATAACAATGGTGGTTTATATAACTTAATAACACAAAGAGACTGTTTCCGCTTCGGTTACAGTCTCTTTTTTTCGACAAAGTGCTTTCAAAAAAGTATCAAAATTATATAATAGACTTATTGACACTAACGCAATTTTTTGTTAAAATAGTGCAAAAGGAGACATGCATGAAGGATTTTTCTAAATATAAAATAGATGAAGATGTCTTTTATTCTGGTGCCGAGCGAAAGGGGCAGATAACCATAAACGGAAACAGATATATAATTAAGTATCAGAAGAGCTCTGAAATCGGGTTGATCTACAACCATGTCTCAGAATATCTGGGAAGTCATATATTTGAACTTTTTGGCATTCCCGTTCAGGATACAGAACTCGGCGTCTACAAGGGCGAAAATATTGTTTTGCTAAGGAATTTCTGTGAAGTTGGTGAAGTGCTTGTGCATTTCAACGATGTGGGTGAAAGTTCTTTGGAAGAAGATAAGGAGTTGTTTCAATACTCCTATGGCGATATACAGAAGATGCTTGAAGAAAACAGAAAGCTTACTAATGTTCAGGAAACGGTGCAAAGGTTCTGGGATATTTTTATAGTCGATGCCTTGAACGGCAACTTCGACAGGCACGGCGGCAACTGGGGTTTTATAAAAAAAGATAATAAGTATTCAATGGCTCCCGTTTACGATAACGGTTCAAGTATGTATCCTAGACTCAATACAGATGAGAGAATATCGGAAGTGTTAAATTGTCAGGAGGAGTTGGATAAGAGGATTTATCAATTCCCGACTTCACATATAAAGCTTGACGGCAGAAAGAGTTCATATTACGAAGTAATAAGCAGTTTACAGTTCGAAGAGTGCAATAACGCATTGAAAAGAATTGTGCCTAAAATTGATTTTGACAAAATAGATAAGTTGATTGACTCAATAGAAGATATTAGCGATATAAGAAGAGAATTTTATAAGACAATGTATCGCCGTCGATATGAAAAGATATTAAAGGCGGCATTCGAAAAATTAAAAGACAGGTGATGTATGTACTACAATGAATATAATCGTCCGCTCAGCGGTCGTCCATATTTCAGAAATGTCGGTCTAATAAAGGTCTATGACAGGGATAATAACAGGTATTCCGTCGGTGAAGTGGCTTTTGAAAGATTTGATGATCAGAATTACCAGTATATCATTAAGCCTTATTGGGAATGTATAGACAGTCTTCCTAAGGGATTGTTTCAGGGAATTCCTGGCATCAATATGGATTTGAGAAGACAGGTATATTTCAGGGTAAACATGACCCCGTCATTTATAAGTATGCGCACGCCGAGTGAGGCTAGAGAGGACGTAAGGCATTTGATGGAGTCTGTCGGGTTGGATTATTACGACAGATTTGAGTGGCTTTTAAGAAGCGAAATGAAGTGCGGGGACGACAATCTCTTGGTTGTGAAAAAGCCTGCACAACCGCAGAAAATCAGAGGGTTTGAAAACATCAATGATTACAGGCTTACTCCGGACGATATTCTGTCGATCGATAGTTTGAGCGACTTTGAAAGTACTAATGCAAGTATGGTCAGAAATATGTATCAACTATTGCAGACGGGGGTAAATATTTATATTGAAAGCGAAGGCAGATATCTTCAACAGCAGGAAAGAAAAGCGATGTTGTATCTGCTCAGGAATATGCTCGTGAGCATGAGCAGGAACAACAAAACTAACCGAGAGCGAGGGCGCGAAAAGGCAAAAGCATCGGGACGATATGTCGGCAGAAGACCGATAGAAGTAGACTATCGCTTGTTAAAACAGATTGCTTATGAATTTGAGAACAATATTATTTCAGAGCAAGAGGCAATGAGCAGGCTTTCCATAAACTCGCGCTCAACCTTTTACAGAAAACTAAGGCAACTAAAAAGCGAGTGACGGCAAAAGAAGTTATAGTATAACACACAAACTTTGTCGACATGTATTTGGTTTTAGCGTATTAGAGGCGAAAGACTAAAAGGTTTTTAACTCAATGATGAATGAAAGAGAAATTTTAATACTGCAAATTAAACAATGGACAGGCGAGTGGGAAGATATTACCAGGCAGGTTCAATGGTTTGATGCCCAAAAAAATGCTTGCAGAATAAAGTATGTCGGAAATGCAACCTTCTATTGGAAAAGTTATAAGGATTTAATAATCTATGATAAACCCGTCATTGTGGATACTATTGGGAAAATTATATATTGCGATAAAGTGCCTGTGAAAGGTGTATACCAGATTATTGTTTTTAATGAGTTTGCTAAATTGTTTTTTACTTCTGGTAATACTAAATTGGTTAGCAGAAGCATTATTAAGTTGGTTTCCGATATTTCCCAGAAAAGCGGTATTAAGGACTTTATAGACTATTTGAAGGAGATTTCGGTGTTGATGCCTACCGAAGATGGGGGCAATTTTCTCTTTAATCAACTGGACAAGCTGAGTGTTTTAGAGGACTGTGTTTTAGGTAAATTTTTGTCGGGCAAATTAAAGAAGGATAAGACTGAAAAAGAAATAATTTACCCTTTCGATACAAATTTATCGCAAAGGGTTGCAGTAAAAGCCGCTCTGGAAGAAGACCTGTCTATAATTAAAGGCCCTCCCGGAACAGGTAAAACTCAAACAATACTCAACATTGTTGCAAATTATATTGCTAGGGGTGGCTCGGTCGCAGTCGTTTCTGGCAACAATGAAGCAACAAGAAATGTAAAAGATAAATTTGAGGAGGCGGGGTTTGGCTATCTTAATGCGTTTTTAGGCAACGCAAAAAATGTAGAAACTTTTTTTGAAGGGGAACAGACCGCTGTAAAAATAGATGAAAAATCAGTTATCGGAAATAGTGCAAGATATTTGCGACAAACAAGAGATGGAGTAGAAACATATTTACAGCTTAGTTTAGATGTTGCAAAAATAGCGCAATTAATTAGCGAGTATGAGGTTGAAAAAGAAATTAACGATGCTGAATATCAAATCAAAGAAAGAATCGTTCCTAAAACATTAAAGAACAAAAAATATACCAGCGCAAAGTTGTTGGAACTGGCTTCTGTATTGGAAACTTTGCCAGGCGATAAAGTTACAGGATTTTTTAACAGAGCAAGAATTTTGTTCAGGTTTGGTATTATCAGGTTAAAGAGTATTGCTCAAAATAAAGAAGATGCTATCGAATATTTGAAAAACAAATATTATGATGTTAAAATTTCAGAGCTTAATCAGGCGCAGGCAGAAAAGAAAAATTATATTGATTCGAATAGCCTGACACAACTACTTAGTAACCAAAAGAAATTGTCGTATGACATTTTTAAATATGCTTTACAGGAAAGATATAAGGGTTTGATCGATTGTAATTTTACTGCAAGAAATTATAGGTCGAAGTTTGGAGCTTTTACAAAGAGGTATCCCGTCGTTTACAGCACTACTCATGCAATAAGAAGTTGTTCAGGCGAAAATTACTTATACGATTGCGTTATTATTGATGAGTCCAGCCAGGTGGATTTGATAAGTGCCGTAATAGCTTTTTCTATGGCGAAAAAAGTTGTATTAGTCGGCGATGAAAAGCAGCTACCGCACGTTGTAAAATCTCAACTCGTACCTAAATTAAATAATATTTTTAAGAAATATAAGTTGTGTGACTATTTTGACTATGCAAAGAATAGTATTTTAAGTTGTGTAATAAAGAAAGAAAAAAAGGTTGTTTCAACTCTTTTGAACGAACATTATAGATGCGATCCGCAAATTATAGGCTTTTGCAATAAAAGATTTTATAGTGGAGAGCTGGTTGTTCGATCCACGCACAATGATGGCAACGGAGTGACGTTAATATCTCACGGTTCACATTTTGAAAGGGAAAGGGAGAATGAAAGAGAGGTTGATATTATTGAAAAGGAGATTATCGATGAATTGCCTGCAAATCAAACTGGTATAATTGCGCCGTATAATAATCAAATAGCATTATTAAATAGCCGATTTGAAAATCGTGGATGTGTAATTGATACCATACATAAATTTCAAGGCAAAGAAAAAGATTACATTATTTTGTCCACTGTCGCTAACAAAATCAAATTCTATGATGATGAAGAGAATGTTGACTTTTTAAATAATCCTAATCTCATAAACGTTGCTATATCAAGGGCAAAAAAGCGCTTATACATTTTAGCCAGTGAAGAGGTGTTAACCCAAGAAGGTTCTATTTTAAGAGATTTATCTAAATATTATGAATATTATTGCAGAGAGACAAAGAAGGTAAAAACAAAGGTCTATTCTGTATTTGACTTAATGTATGATGATTATGGCCCGATATTGGAAAAAACCAAGAAAGAGCTTTTAAATATTTCTCATTATCCAAGCGAAAATATAATAGCAACTGTTATCAATGCTATTTGCAAAAGTGGCGAATGCGGTGCGTTGGCATTTAAATTTAACTATCCGTTAAAATATGTTATAAAACTAAATACATTAACAGATCCGCAGGACATAAAGTTTGTATCTAATATAAATACTCATTGTGATTTCTTAATTTATAATAAGCTCAATAAGGAAATTGTGTTGGTAGTGGAAGTTGATGGCAGTCAGCACAGAGAGGAAATTCAGGCGGCTCGCGATAGGAGAAAAGACAGATTGCTTGCAGATGCAGGAATTAAGATTTTGCGTCTTACAACTACCTCTATTGAGTGTAAAGAAAAAATAGTTGCAATGTTGTCGTAAACGTATGCATATAAGATATCCCGTACAGTTATAAAATAGGGCAAATAACTTAATAACAAAAAGAGACTATTTCCATTTTGGTTACAGTCTCTTTTTTGTTTAGCGCTTATGTGTTCTTTTTTTGAGGGGTAAGTACAAATATTATATTTATAAATGCTGATAAGGTATTGAAATAACTTAATTTGTATGTTATAATTATCATGTATTATATTATTTGAGGTGAGACTCATGAAGTTGAGCTACAATAAACTCTGGAAATTACTCATAGACAAGGGAATGACAAAGACGGAAATGCGATTAAAGTCGGATATTTCCACAACTAGGCTGGCCAATGCCATATCCCGGTAGGGGCAACTATCACATATTTTAATCGCGGTAAAGCTAATTCCGGACTGGAATGTGTGGTTGTGGACGATAAGGCGGTAGAGTATAAGGGCAAGAAATATTCTCTTTCTGCTTTGGCGACGGAGCTTTCCGGAAGCAAACACGGCGTTGCTGGTCCCAGATATTTTAAGTATAAGGGCGAATGGCTGAATACCATTCGTGCACGGGTAGAGGGCAGACAATATCCTGCAAGGGTAGAGGATGTTTGGGTAATTCCATGTAATCCAAAACTCTATGATATAGTCGGAGCGTTCGAAAAGCTTGACGCTATCGAGTGGAGCCAGACAAACAATACATCGGTCGGCGATACGGTTTATATTTATGTCGGCGGCGAGTATAAAGCGATAATGTATAAATGCGAGGTGTTGGAAACGGAACTTTATGGTAATCGATCAGATGAAGACCTTGAATTTTATAAAACTTTATCTGTAAAGCCGGATGTCAGATATATGCGTATAAGACTGATAGAAAAGTACGATAAGGATACATTTCCTCTTGCAGAGCTTCGTGAACACGGACTTACGAATGTTCAGGGAGAAGTAAGGTTACGCCGCAACTTTTAAGTTATTTATCTATAAAGTAAAAATTATTTATATGAAATGTTTTAAACTATATGGATAAGTGAGGTTTTTATGCACGGTTATATAATAAATGGAAAAAGAAGGCATTCAGCAATTTTTTGGTTGGCTGTCATATCTGTTTTGGTTGGGCTGGGATTAACTTATTGGATTGATTTAATATTAACTAAACTTGAAACAATGAAAGGAACTCAAATTATAGTTTTGTTATATAGTGCTATATTTGGTGTTGGTTCAGGGGCTATATTTACACTTTTATATTATTTGTTTGATAATTTTTTTTGAAAATAAAAATCTTTGGTAATGTAGATTTGTCTGGGAAATATCAATGTGAGGGTGTTTCAAAGTACAAGTCACAGAAAGAAAAGGATCGCTTTACTGCTACAATAATAATCAAGCAGACATGGACAAAAATTAGCGTTAATTTGAAAACAGAGAAATCACATTCTGATAGTTTTATGGCTAAAATAAGTCAAAATGGGGTTGGCGATATAAGACTTGATTATTGTTATACGAATAATACATATCAAACTAATAAAGATATGGTGAGTAGGCATACTGGTACGGCTACTATAATATTTTCTTAAGAAATCAAAGAAAAGTATTATAATCAGCCGGATGATAGGATGCGCTATGGAGAACTTGTTTTAACAAAGGAAGGGTAATATGCAATTTAATTATGATAAAATTTTGAACGATTTAACGGAGAGAAAATTCAATACTTCAGATAATAAGAAAATATTAAATGAAGATAAACGAATTAAAGAAAATTATAGTTTGCGGTTATAGTCCTCTTATGCTTGTAGACGTTGTTTATAAGCAAATTTGCAGATATGTAAATGAGAATGCTTTGCAAGAACTAACAGATCCTGTGGGTGTGTCGTTAAATCATAGCGGTAATACTGTCGAAGGGCTCAGGGAATTGCAGTCGGCTATGTATAGTCTCAAAAAGACATTGGAAAATGAAGTTGGTGGGCTCTCTAGACAAATAAAAATAGCTGTTTAATAATTTACTTTTGAAAACAATAAATAGCTTTCGGCGGAGATAGATGGATATTCTCCGCCTTTTCTGTTGCGTTATATTGTAGAACAATATAAAAAATTATACTGTAATGCAATTACAGTTAAATTTTCCCAAAATAAACACCTGATTTACTTGACTTTTTAGATTTTAAGTAGTATAATGAATGTACAGTAAAGGAAAACCTCGCTCGATACTAGGTATGAGCGAGGCGACTGCAGCTGATGCGCTATCTATGTTTGGTAGATTTAGTATAGCACATTTCGGTTTTGCTTGTCAAGCGCAGTTACTTTTACGAGTACATAGAAAGGAGATTAGGCCATTGTATTATATAGATGAAGTTAAAAAGTCTCGTGGTTACGATGGGTATGATGTCATTATCAGTTTGGCGTATACGCAAAACTTGTATACTAAGGCAAGCATGTGGTGTACAAAAAGGCAGATGATTGACTATATTAATGCTCATCCTTTTCCACTGTAAAGACTAAGTACTTCAGGAACGGCTCTTGGCATGTCGGTGAAGATGTGCATGTGGTCGATAATGAGTATCTCAGGACTGACCCTAATAATATCAAACGCGATAATTTAGGGGAGTTATAAATTAACGATGAGCATCCTAGTTAGCTCATTTTATATTTAGGGGAAGATTAATGCTTTTAAAAGATGTAGCAGACATATTATTTTCGTTTCCGCAAAAGTCAAAAGAGACATTAGAAAATAATTGGCTTTGGTTATCTTCAAGTTGTCTGCAAGAAGACAATAGAATCCTTACGCTTCAGGAAGAAAATAATTTTATTCCGGATGAAGGGCTAAGGGTTTATCATGGGGATGTGATTATACGACGAGTGCAACCCCAGTTCGTCAATTATATTTCTGAAGATAAAGATTATATGGTTGGGCAGAACCTTGCAATCGTTCGCGCAAGAAACAATATTTATCCTAAATATCTTGCATTTATTCTTGAAGCCAATTTGGGGTGTTTGTATAAAGATATGGCTGGGACAGCTGTTCCCGCCATTAAGCGCGGTAGCTTTGATGAACTTGATATTGGTGATTTGCCTGACATGAAAAAGCAATGTGCGATAGGGGAAGTGTGGTGGCTTTTAAAAGAGAAGAAAAAGCTAAGCCAACGCTTGTTGGAACAAGAAAAAATGCTAATCGAATATAAGCTTAAACATTTAGTGAAACATAGAGGTAATTGACATGGAAGATAAGATGACAACATTTGATGATATAACAAATACACTCTGGAAGGCTGCCGGAACATTCCGCGGAGTTATAGATGCGGCAAATTACAAGGATTTTATCCTTTCCATGTTGTTCATTAAATATCTCGACGATATGTACAAGGAATATATCAGAAATCTTGAGGTTAGATATGGTGATAACCTAGTAAGGATTGAAAGGGCAAAGAAGAATTTGCCGTTCACTTTAAACGATAACGAAAGGTTTGATTATCTTTACGAAAATCGCTATAACTCTAAAATTGGCGAGATGATAAACACAGCACTTCAAGGTATACAGGATAATAATACCGAATTAAAAGGTGTATTCCGTAGCATTAACTTTAATAGTGAATCTATGCTTGGCAATCCTCAGCAAAAGAACACAAGACTGCGTACCTTGTTGGAAGATTTTAAGCCTCTGTGTCTCGAACCGTCTAAAATAGAAATTAAGCCGAATAAAGATCCTGCGGATATTATTGGCGATGCATATGAATATATGATTGGCGAGTTTGCATCGGAAGCGGGTAAAAAAGCAGGAAGTTTCTTTACGCCCAGCATGATTTCTGAGCTGATGGCAAGAATAGTTAAACCCAGGATTAACGATACGATTTACGACCCAACTTGCGGTTCGGCGTCGCTGTTAATTCGAACGGCACGACAGGCTGAAAATCTGGACTCTGTAGCGATATATGGGCAGGAAATGAATGGTTCTTCTTGGTCAATGGCCAGAATGAATTTGTTTATTCATGATATTCATGTTGATACAGGCAATATAGCTTGGGGCGATACACTTTCTAATCCTCAACATTTGGATTCTGACGGCAATTTAAAGCAGTTTGATATTATCGTGGCAAATATGCCTTTTTCGCAAGATAAATGGGCGGAAGGTTTTAATCCTGGCGGTCAGCAGGAAGGCGAGAATGCCGATGACAGAAAATTTAAAATGACTGCCAATCTAGATAAATATCATAGATTTGATTGGGGCGTTCCTCCTGCAAGTAAAGGGGATTGGGCATTTTTGTTGCACATGATTTATTCGTTGCGCAATAATGGCAGAATTGCGGCTGTTGTACCGCACGGCGTTTTATTCCGTGGAGCGTCAGAGGGTATGATTCGAAAGACTGTCGTTGAGAAAAACCTGCTCGATGCTGTCATAGGACTTCCTGCCAATCTGTTTTACGGTACGTCTATTCCTGCTTGTATAATGGTCTTGAAGAAGAATCGCAATATAAATGATGTGCTGTTTATTGATGCTTCCGGCAAGGACGAGAATGGTAATCTCCGTTATAAGAAGGATAAAAACAAAAATATCCTTGAAATGAAGAATGTTGAGGATATTATAAAGGCGTACGAAGAACGCAAAGACATAGAGCATTTTGCTCATGTCGCTACATTTGATGAAATCAAAGAAAACGATTTTAATCTCAATATTCCCCGTTATGTTGATACTTTTGAAGAGGAGGAACTTATCGATATTGATGAGGTCCAAGGGAATATTGAAAGCTTAAAGAAAGAGATATCTGAAGTTGAAGCCAAAATGGCAGAATATTTAAAAGAACTCGGACTTTAAATTTCAATCTATATTTATATTAATAATAAGAATTAAGAGGTAAAGTTAATGAAAAGGATTGTTACTTATGATGTTAAGCAGGGAAATGATTACTCTGCATGGTATGATTATGTTGAAAAAATAGGCGGTAGAAAGATTACGGAATCTACATATGAACTGAATACAAGTCTTTTACAAGAAGGTTTTGAAAATAGATTACGTTCTTTATTTAATAAAGGCGATAACGTGGACTATATTTCTGTAAACAAAGATAATGACCTTTATTGGAAAAAGATTATCATTTAATTAGTACTTATGGGGGAAAAGGTAATGACTTACGAAGAAATTAAAAAGAAGATAGAAGCATGCACTGACTTAGGTATTGTAGAAGAAAAAGAAACTGGAAATAGTAAGCAGTTGCGCTTAAGTAACGGCGCGATTATTAACTGTTTTAGGACGGGTACACACAATGTCCAGGGTAAAAACCAGCAGCAAGTTAAGGATATACTGGATGGGAAAGTAACTACCGGAGGGCGTAAAGTTTTTGTTGTCTACGGTCATGACGAAATTGCGCGCACTCAACTTGAAGCAATGCTCAGGAGATGGGATTTAGATCCTATCATTTTGGACCAGCAAGCGTCCGGTGGACAAACTATAATTGAAAAGCTGGAAGAGTACAGTGCTGATGTCGGTTATGCCATTGTTTTGGCAACACCCGATGATGAAGGAAAAGCAGTTAATGAAGAGTCGTATAAGTTTAGGGTAAGACAAAACGTAGTGTTAGAACTTGGAATGTTTCTTGCAAAATTAGGCAGAAATAAGGTTGCTATCTTGCTAAAGGAAAATAAAAATTTTGAAAAGCCCTCTGATATTCAGGGTTTGATTTATATTCCATTCCAAAATAAGGTGGATGAAGTAGCGATAAACCTCATCAGGGAGCTTTCAAGGCAGGGTATTAATATAGACTCTGGCAGAATTTAAATAGCCATTTAGCGATGGAGACGGTACTGGCTTGCATCACTTTTTTTCGTGAATTTTTAGAGGAGGTGATGACAATCAAAAAACAAAGTAATTTGAAAAGTATATTGATTTTTATGGCGTTTTTATTTGAGTGCGCATCCCTTGCCATTGAATTTTTAATAAGCGAGGATGCAAGCCTGCTTACCGCACTCCATTTTAAACATAGGTACATAGTATGAACCAAACGATTAGGGCAAGGATTGAACAAATAAAAAGAGGGGGAATCCCCGAAGGGTACGAAAAAACGCCTTTCGGGATTTTTCCATGTGATTGGGACAAAAGTACACTTAAAAAGTTGGGCAAATTTGCAAAGGGTAAGGGAATTCCTGGGAAAGAAATGAAAAACGAAGGAATTCCATGCGTGAGCTATGGTGATATTTATATGAAGTATAATTATCATTTCAATCAAGCCAAAAGTTTTATTGACAGAACCACAGCGGATGAAAGTATTCAAGTCGGTAGAAATACTTTGTTGTTTACAGGGACAGGGGAAACTGCGGAAGAAATAGGGAAATGTGTGTGTTATACAGGGTCTGATGATATATATGTCGGTGGAGATATAATAATATTTAGTTCCGTTGAGGTTAGCCCTGTTTTTATAGCTTATCAACAATATTTACCTTTTGCCATAAAACAAAAGTCTGGGTTTGGACAAGGTCACTCCGTAGTTCATATTTATAAAAGCGATTTGGAAAAATTGTATTGCGCTTATCCGAAATCAAAAGCTGAACAAGAAAAGATTGCGGAGATTTTGCAGGAACAAGACCGCCTTATTGAACTCAAAGAAAAGCTGATTGAAGAGAAGAAAAAACAAAAGCAATATCTGATGGAGGTTCTTCTGACAGGTAAAGTTCGTTTGCCTGGCTTTACCGATGAGTGGATAACAGATAAACTGAAAAACCATATACGTGTTTTGAATGGCTTTGCTTTTCAAAGTAGTTCATATGAAAGAGAAGGAAAATTTAAAGTCATTACAATAAAAAACGTTAAAGAAAATAGTTTTAACACTGAAGATTGCGATAAAATTAGTGTTTTACCAGAAGGAATACAGACTCATCAATTATTAAAAATTGGAGATATTTTAATGTCATTGACAGGAAATGTCGGCAGAGTTTGCATTGTAAATGAAAAAGACTGTTTATTAAATCAGAGAGTTGCTAAGGTTGTTTGTTTAAATCAAAATGAAACTGGCTGGATTGTTCAATTATTAAATAGAAAACATTTTGTTATAGAAATGCAAAATTGTTCTTCAGGAGCTGCACAAGCAAATTTAAGTGTAGGCAGTATATATGATTATGCTTTTGTGTCTCCTAAAAATAAGGATGAGAAAATTGCAATAGCAGATATTTTAATTAAAGCTGATGATGAATTAGATCTTTTACAAAAAGAGCTTGAAGAGCAGAAGAGAAAAAAGCAGTTCTTGATGCAATTACTTTTAACGGGAATTGTCAGAGTGAAAGCTTAAGTATTTTAGTGGAGGAAAATTGATTATGATATTTTATAATTCTAATGGGGAGCCTATAGCTTATTCCGAAGATTTGGATACTATTTATTTGTTTTCAGGCGAGCCTGTTGCCTACTTCTATAGTGGGGCGATCTATTCGTTTAAAGGACATCATTTAGGATGGTATGAGAATGGCTGGGTAAGAGACCATTATGGAAGGTGTGTATTTTTTACAGGAGATGCTACGGGAAGCGGCCCAGTACAGCCTGTGAAACATGTTTTGCCTGTTAAAAGCGTTAAAAGAGTGAAACCAGTAAAATGCGTTAGGCAGATTGCAAGAATAAAAGCTGTTAAGTCGTTAAGCTGGTCGCAGTTATCAAATAAAAATTTCTTTTTTCAATAAATTTAGGTGATTGAAATGTTGGACTATACGATATTTAATGAACGACCGGAGTCGCAGGATAGGGCAATTAAAGAATTGCAGGCGATGGGGTATCAATATATTCCAAGGGCGGAAGCGGAGAAGAAGCGCGGACATTTATCTCGTGTACTTTTCCCTGATGTCATGCATGAATTCCTGTCTTCACAGTCATTTACATACAGGGGCAAAGTCTGCCCTTTCTCCGACGACGCAATAGGAGAGGCGATCCGAGAATTGGACGCTCCCTTAGAAAAGGGCCTTATGTATGCGAGCAAAGCAGTGTATGATCGTTTGGTTTACGGCAAGAGTTGTGAAATCCATCTTTATGACGGCAATGCACAGTCTTTTGATATTTCCTATATAGATTGGGAGCATCCTGAAAAAAATATATGGCAGGTAACTGAGGAGTTTTCGGTTGAAAGGCTAAACGGTAAATTTGCTCGCCCCGATATAGTCATTCTAGTAAACGGAATACCGCTTGCTGTCATTGAATGTAAAAAGGCAAGTGTTGATGTGGAAGAGAGCGTGAAACAGAATGTACGCAACTGGCAGCCTGATTATATTCCACAGCTTTTCAAATTTGCTCAGCTTGTCATTGCGGCAAACCCTGATACCGTAAAATATGGTACGGCGGGAACAACGCAGGAATATTACTGTAAATGGCATGAAGAAGACAGAGAGTGGCAGGAAGATAGCGCGAAAAGATATATCGGTGACAGCCATATAACAGAACAGGACAGAGTGCTTGTGTCTTTACTTTCGCCTAAGCGTTTTTTGAATTTAATACGCCACTATATTCTTTATGATGGAGGCATAAAGAAAGTCGCAAGATATCAGCAATTTTTCGGTGTGGAAAATGCTATGAAAAGAATTTTAGGGGAGGACGGTTGTTCTTCCCGCGGTGGCGTAATCTGGCATACTCAGGGTAGCGGTAAGTCGCTGACAATGGTAATGCTGGTTAAAAGAATTTTGGCGGAAAAGCGGATACACTCGCCAAGATTTGTCTTAGTGTGCGATAGAATTAATCTGATTAAGCAATTAAGGGATAATTTTGTCCATACGGGTATGAATCCCACAGAGGCAACGACGGGTAAAGGACTTATTGCGCTTTTAAAGGACGAGGGCAATATAATCATTGCAACAACTATAAATAAATTTGAAACAGCAGCAAAGTCAAAGACAAAAATCGCTGACGAAAATATCTTTTTGTTGGTTGATGAAAGTCACCGTTCTCATACCGGCGATTTCCACAATATGATGAATGATGTGTTGCCTTTGGCTTTCAAAATTGGGTTTACCGGAACCCCGCTTTTAAAAAAAGATAGAAATAACACTTATTTAAAGTTTGGTAAACAGATAGGTGAAGCTTATCGTTTTGAAGAGGGTATTCGTGACGGCGTAATTGTTCCGCTCGTCTATGATGGCAGGGTTGTTCCTCAGCAACTTTCAGGACAAGATAAAATTAATGAATTCCGAGACAGAATACTTGCTCCTTTAACTGAAGAACAGAAAGAGGATATGAATAACAAGTGGACGAGGTTTGTTGCGTTAGCTCACACTTCGCAGCGTATTTCTATGATTGCACTTGATATTCATGAACACTTTTTAAAATATTGCAAACCTCGTGGTTTTAAAGCAATGGTCACAGTTTCGTCCAGGGCAGTTGCTGTTCAGATGGAACAGGCAATCAATAATATAGGTGGAGTAAAGGCCGCTGCGCTTATATGCAGGGAATCCGGTTCCGGAGATAGCGACGGAGATGGCGGTAATTTATCTGTATCGGATAGTTCAATTATAAATAATTTTTTCAAGAATGAAGTCGAACCGCGATTTGGTCAGAATTATGATGACTATGAGGAATATATAAAGACTAATATTTGCGGCGGCGATGATGTTGATATTGTTGTTGTGCAGAGTATGTGGTTGACAGGATTTGATGCTCCTCCCCTGGCAGTACTTTATGTAGATAAATCTATGAAAGACCATACTTTGTTGCAAGCTATCGCAAGGGTAAATCGAATTTATCCAGGAAAAGATTTTGGCCTCATCGTTGACTATTGGGGGTTGTTTGCAAAACTCAGTAGTGCTTTAGACATGTATAGCGATCAGAACTCGGGGTTATCAGGTTTTAACCCGGAAGATTTGGAAGGGTCAATTCAGACAGCCAAAGAAGAGAAGGACAGACTTGAAAAATCTTATAAGGAACTTTGGACGATTTTTAGCGATGTGGATATTGATAAAAATAGTTTTCGTGCTTGGGTTGATTTCTTTGATAAGGGAAATGATGAAGATAGCATAAAAGCACGTAAGAATTTCTATGAAAAGTTATCGTCTTTTTCTAAAATGATGACTCTTGCAGTAAGCAGTTATTCGCTTTATCAAATGACTGGCTCTGATATTATGAGTCAATATAAATCCGATTTGCTTTTTTTCCAAAAGTTGCGTGCTGAGCTTATGAATATCTATCAGGAGAAAGTTAATTTCTCTAAGTACGAAGATTCAATAAAAAATCTGTTGAACACGTTTGTTACTTCTGAACCGGTTGAGATTGTTGTTGAGCCTATAGCGTTGCATGATAAAGCGGGGATGGAGAAACAGCTCGAAAAAATTGATGGTAAAAGGGCGCGTGCGGCATACATACAAACTCGTGTAGTATCAGAATTAGAGGCAAGAAAGTTTGATGATCCATTGACCTATAAGCGCTTCTCTGAGCGTATCAGGGATACGCTGGCTGAATATCGTAGGTCGCGTGATGAAAATGCATATTTTTTAAATATGCAAAGAATGGCTGATGATCTACGTGAAGGTTTTACGGGTAACAGTTATCCCTCCAATATTGACAGGGATAGCGACGCAAAAGCTTTTTATGGCGTTTTGGTCGATGCACTAACAAAAAATAATAAGACAGATGAAGCCTATGATGAAGATATAGGCTTATTGGCTCTAAATATCAAGAAAGAAATTCAATCTCTTGCCAGGGTTGATTGGCGTACAAGTGTCGCCATAAATAAGAAGATGAGACAGGCGATAGAAGATTTTTTGTGGGATTTTTGTGATGAACACAAAATAGAGATTGATTTGGATACAATGGATCTCTTAATCGAAAATACTATAAAAACTGCAATGAGCAGGTACTGATTGATATGATTTTAACAATAAATCTGAATTCCAAAGAATATCCTGTTGAAGTGATTTGGAAAAACATAAAAAAAGTACGGCTCAAAGTGTTCGCTTCAGATGAGATTAAACTGTCTGTGCCGGAAAACACTCCGGAAAGTTGGGTTGCAGATTTTTTAGCAGACAAAAAAAGTTGGTTAGAAAAGAAAATAGAAGTATTTGAGATGACTCGTCCTATCGAGAAAGAGGAGCATATTGTGTCTGGCTGCTCGACTCGAGTTCTTGGTCGCCAAATGACTATTTATGTCGTAAGATCAAATAAGAAAGGTGTAATAATCGAAGATTCTTCAATAATTATCAGTACTACTGAGGATAATCAAGCTGATATAGATAAGCAGTTTGATAATTGGTGGCAAAGGCAGGCTAAACAATATTATCAGTCTGTTTTGGATAAGCTTTATCCGATTATAAGCAGGCACAATATTATAAAACCCACAATATTAGTTGCTAAAATGCAGACATTGTGGGGAAGTTGTAGCAGAAAGTTATGCAAGATTAATCTAAATTATTATCTCTACAAGGCGAGTGTTGCGTGTATAGAGTATGTTGTTTTCCATGAAATGATGCATTTGATGTACCCTAATCACGATAAGAATTTTTATGAGTTCTTGACAATATACATGCCCGATTGGAAAGAAAGAAAAAAACAGCTTGATTATGAATTTGTGTTGGGAGTTTAATTTTTATCCGCTTAAGAAAGGGGAGAAGCTCTTATGATTCAGTCTTGGATTATATAATCAAGTCTTACTCACGTTTGATTATGACAATCTTCCGCTTTCGGGTGAGGAGTGCCGTATCCTGTGGGTAGATGAGGATAATAAGAAGCTGTTGCCTATCGGGCTTAAATTGACCGAAAGAGGTATTATCTCGTGGCTTAAATCAAGAGTAGTGCACAAAAAGCGAGCGAATGCGGAAATTCTTCTGACAAAGTTAGGACTTTCATTTAATGATATTCTCGGAATTATACGAGCAAGCCAAGGGCTGTCTTTAAACGATTCCTATTGGGTTGTAGAAGACGGGTTTGACGGCAAGTTTGAAAACTATAACCTATATGAAAATAAGTTTTCGCGTACGCTGGCGCTGATTGCCTATACTGGACACGGAAGCAGTGTCGCAAGAGGATTCACGTCTTCACCGGAGTTCACTACGAACGGAATGCTAAATAAGTGCTGGCGCAGAGTAGACGGCAAAATATATCTGTACAAAGGCGGCACAATGGGAGCGGCGAATACTGGGAAAGAGCCTTATTCGGAATTTTATGCTGCACAGATTGCTCAAACAATGGGCATTAAGCATGTGGAATACAATCTCAGGCAGTGGAAGGGTATGATTTCATCCGTCTGCGAGCTTTTTACCGACATCAATACTGCATATGTCCCCATTTGGCGTTTTGTGGAGAAGGAGTCTCTGCTTGCCATTGCTCAGTTGCTAAAAGACTATGGCGAAAAGTTCTACAATGAATTTGCAGATATGCTTGTCTTTGATGCGCTGATATTCAATACGGATAGGCATACTGGTAATTTCGGGCTGCTTGTTGATAGCCATACGAATAAGGTAAATGCGTTTGCACCCGTGTTTGACAATGTACTTTCACTATTCAATTTTGCAATGGAAGACGACCTTGCGGATATAGCGAATTACTCCAAAACACGTAAACCTGCTATGGGCGGTTCATATGAAAAAGTTGTAAGCGCGTTTATTTCAAAACGTCAGAGGGAGTTGCTGAGGAAGATGGTGAATTTTAAGTTCGCGCATCATCCTAGATACAATTTGCCTAATAGCAGATTGAAGACCATAGAAAATCCTGCAAAAGAGGGCAAACGAGCTCTTAAATTTGTAGTGATTGCGAATTTTATAAATTCATAAACCGAAGGGGATGATTGATTGTATTCAACCGTCATCTTATTGCGTATCACAATACAGGTTTATTATAACTTTCTTTTTGAATATGGCATAATTATAAGCGAGTTTTGTTCCGCTGACCTTTGTGTTGGGCTAGCCAAGTGATTGTTTGATGGTTGTCCGTTAAGTGGAGAGTAAGTCTTGTCTAAATAGAATATGCAAATACCGGCGCGGTCTATCATGTGGTAATTGCGCTCAACGTAGGCGGCTCTGCCTGCGTTCAAAATCTTGTCGGGGGAAATAGGTATCATCGTAAAAATTTAATAAGTAATCTTTGTAATTCTCACTGATATGTGTGTATTCCGCTATAACGTAAAGCAGTTTTACGTTTGGGCGGATTTTTTTAACTTAGGTTGCTGCTTGGAGGCATAAATCATTGAATTGACTTTTGCTCCCAAACAGAAAAATATCTGCATACGCATAAAAACGGCTCCTTATTTGGCTACCACTTGTAAGGAGCTGTTTTTTTGTAGCTATTCTGAAAAATCTTAAAATCAGGGGCTCCGATTTTGCCATTCTTGTGGCTATTAGGAGAAAAAGGTTTTACACTCCCGCAGAAAAAATATTTGTTAAATTATTAAACGTATACCCCAAAAACGCCGCTTTTCGTGGCTATTAAGTGAAGGGACTTTTTCGTGTCGTCAGATGAATTTTGGGAAAAACGTCAAAGTTTTTGCCTTCAATTGTCGGGTAATTATGAGAGGAATATTTTACAAAGTCACACAATCGCCTTTCCGTACCCAAAAAAATCTTCGTAAGCGTCTATATTTTGAAATCTCATGTCCTTGTTTACATGTAGGGGTTTTAAGAAAAGAGTATAAAATTTTGAGCAAAACCATGTACTGACATTCAAAAAGTGTCCTTTATATAGTGAGGGGACTTTTATACGATGCTATAACGCTCTCCACATTGAGCGCAGAAATTTTTGATATACCCGTTGTAAAATGCCTCGTGCCGTGGCTACTAAGTGAGAGTATTATTCATAGGCAAGAAATTTATTGTTGCACCCCGAACTTTTAAAATTTCGTGTCCTTGTTAAAGTGAGGGCAACTATTAAGCAGCGACAAAAATTCCTGCGCTTCGGTGTGGGGTAAAGATAAGAAATCACAAGGAGATGATGATATATATGAGTGTAAGATAGCCAACAGAGGAAACAAAAAATTAAAAAAAACTAGGAGGTAATTATTGAAACAATTTATATTTTACAAGCTGTATTCGGACATTTTAGACGGAATAAACGATACGGATGCGGGCAAGTTCGCAATGCGAATATGCGAGTACGAGTTCGAGGATAAGCAGCCCGAAGAGGAGCTTAGCGGTAAGGAACGTTTCTATTGGAGCAACATTTCGGACATGTTTGCAGAGGTCAAGGAGGCGGAGAGCAGCGGCAAATCGTTAAAGAGGTATAACCTGCGCTCGGAACACTTCACGTTCAAAGAAACGTATTTCGATGCGATGAAGTTATTGAAAGGTGTTGATTTGGGAGCATTTGTCAAGGCGATCTGTGCGTATATGTTCCGCGGAGAAGAGGTGCAGTTCAAGGACAAAGAGATACAGGGGTATTACAACCTATGCAAGCTTAAAATGGATGTTTCCAAAAAGCGAAAGTCCAGCGGAAGCAGAGGCGGAAAGGCAAAATGCGGCGTAACCAAGATTGAAGCAAGCGCAATTCAGGAGACGGACAAGCAACCTGTCATGCCCCAAGATATGCCGCAGATAACGTCCGTTAAAGAACTGTCTGAGCCGAAAGAAAGTATGACCTATGAACAGTTCAGAAGTGCTTATCCAGACATACAGGGCAATCTGTACGGCGCAAGTGAAAGGTATATAAACGATCTGAATTGGGCTGACGTTGCCGCGCATTTTGAAGCGGATGAAGAGCTTGGAAAGGTGCGGAATATCTACTATTTTGCACGAGGGTACGAGCAGAAATACGGACAAAAAGGTCAAGCAAAAACAAGCTGGGAGGTGGGATGATTTGTCCATAAACCGCAAGCAGGATAAGGTAGGTGGTATATTCCCACCTACGAGAAATTTTGCTTGCCGCAAAATGACAAACGGGAAACCCGCTTTCGTTGTGCCTATGGCTAGAGGAGGTGACAGATTGAAAGAAAAACATCAAAAGATAGGCGTGCAGCGGCATATCAGAATTGCAGATATCGAAATGATAGAGCAGATTGAACGGCTTACCAAGCTTCCGGGATATGAAAGCGCAAACAAGGTAATCAATGAAGCTCTCTTCTACGGTATGCCTATTCTTTATGAAAAGCTGACGGGTGGTATGGTAACGGAAGAGGAAAAAGAAGATTTGGTTGCGCCGAGAAAAAGCGGAAGTACAGACGAAGAGTTCTACGCCGCTTTGACAAGGCTTCTAAATGAAACTGTGCTGAACGTAACAATCAACAAATCTATTCTGTCGTCGCTCTTCAATTTCATAAGTGAGAAGTATTCTGACGAACAAGGCATTATACAGAAGTTCAACAACGGACTTCTCGCCGACACTCCCGAATATCTCGAACAGTTTGAGGCGGAGGGGATTAGAAATCTGCGTAAGTAAAAAAGCTGCGAGCGACGTTTAGTCGCCACGACCGGCAAGGCATAAATTTTTCGCTGACCCTTGACTTTCAAAGTCTTGTGATATATAATATAGTATATATACGAGAAAAACTTTCGGAGGGATAAAGTGGTAACGAGAAAGGAAGATACACCGCAGAGGGTGGCAAACCGTAAATACGAGGCAAAGAATAAGCAAAAGCGTCAGGCGGCGAGCGGCAATTTTCAGACAATGATACCGCGTGACCTGTTTGATGAAATCAATGCGTTTTTAAAGGAACGCAACATGAGCAAGGTGGACTTTATTAAAACTGCCTATGAGCTCATAAAAACACACGGAACACATTAAGTGCTTAACACACCCGTAATATCGGGAAAAAGAAAAGGGGAAAATTGTGTGATAGGGCAAACCGCATTCATCTTTCCGTGATGGAATGCGGAAGTTGAGGAAAAGTTAGAGTTAAGTAAAGGAACGGCAGCGCAACGGAGAGTAGTCGGTAAATAAAAAAAGTATGTAAGAGCCTTTGGCGGAGTGAAAAGACAAGACGTAAATCCCTGGCGCTGCGACCTACGCAAAACACAAAATTAAAAAGGAGATTTGAACTATAACCTAAGAACAGACGAACAGACAAAGGAAATAATTAAAGAATATGGCAACAATTACGATAAAAGGATAGTGGCAATCAAGTATTTAACTTTCGGACGGTATTTATGAAAGACTTGTTTTAAAGGAGAGGAAACTGTTGGAGGAAAATCAATGATAGCCGATAAAAACAGGGAAAGGAAGATGGTTTTCTATGGGCGAGTATCGACGGAGCACGAAGCTCAGCTATCAGCCCTTGAAAATCAGATGCAGTGGTATGACGACCAATTAAAATATCATCCCAACTGGCAGCTTTGCGGAAGATATATCGACCAGGGCATTACGGGAACGCAGGCGAAAAAGCGACCTGCTTTCCTTAAAATGATGGATGATGCAAGAGCGGGCAAGTTCGATTTAATCGTAACGCGTGAAGTCTGCCGCTTTGCGAGGAATACGGTCGATACCCTTATGGCAACGCGAGAGCTTAAAAACATAAATGTCGAAGTGTTCTTTGTGGAGGACAACATCTGGACGCTGGATGGCGACGGAGAACTCAGGCTTACAATCATGGCGACGCTCGCTCAGGACGAGAGCAGGAAGATTTCCGAACGAGTAAAAGCAGGACAGCAGGTCAGTCGAATGAATAAAACTCTCTACGGCTACGGAAACATCCTCGGCTATAAGCGCGTAGGCAATACATACGTCATAGACCCCGAACAGGCGGAAACGGTCCGAATGATTTACCGCTGGTATCTGCAAGGCTACGGTATGCGTGCCATAATTGGCAAGCTTATCGAGAATAAGCGCAGGTGCGTCAATGGTTTAATTAAGTGGGATACAACCAAGGTTTCGCGCGTGCTGCACAATGCGACTTACATGGGCTATATCGGCTATAATAAGTCGTACAGAAACAACTTCCTCGACCAGAAAATCATCCGCAACAAGGAAGAGGAGTTTGTGCTTGTCAAGGGAGATTTCGAGCCGATAATTCCCGAAGATGTATGGGTACGCTTGCAGAGATCTGCGTATGGACAGGTCAACGACGGTGTCCGCGCTTGTAAAGAGTAAACAGAAGAGAATAGGCGTAACGCCGACGACCGATGTTTGGGCAAATAAGTTGCGCTGTGCGTGCGGCTCCAGGTTCAAACGCTACAAATGGCGTCAGGATAAGAACGGGCAAAAGCACTACGGTTATAGCTGTTATTCGCGTATCAACAACGGTATTGCGGAAAAACGCAGGCAGTTAGACCTCGATACCGAAGGCTTTTGCGATATGCCGACAGTCAACGAAACCAAACTTGATGTCATGGCGGCGGTGCTGTTTGACAATATCATAGTTGATATAGCTCCCGTCATAGAGGAGGCGGCCAACATTCTCAACCAGACGTTGAAGGAGATGAAGACGGAAAATAAGCGTGACCTTTCGGGCTATCAGCAGCGGATTGAAAAGGCGGAGAAGAAACTCGACTCGCTCCTCTCATTGAGAGCTGACGGTGAAATAAGCAAGGAAGAATATCAGCATCAGCGAGCCAAGTCAAAGTGTGAGCAGGATATTAAAGAACTGCAAGCAGCAATGCTCGGCACCGGGCAGGATGAAGACGCCGAAGAAAGCATAGATATGCAGTATGTTCGTGACCTGCTCGGAAAAATCAGCATGGACGAAAGCGGCAAGGCGGATAAAGACGTGCTGATGGAATTCATTGATACTATCACTGTAGAAAAGGGCAACGTGTTCAGATGGGGCTTGTGGCTGAGGAATAAGCCTTCATATTTAAGGATGACCACGTCGGGCAAAGGTGATAATATGACTGCAAGCGCAGTGGGGGCTGAATTTGATATGGAAGATAGCACCAAACCTCAAAATACAGGGCAAAACGGTCATTTTACCCTCGCAGGCTGTGACCACCACAGGCGAATATAAGAAATCCCCGTAAATAAACGGCGGCAAAATTCAAGGGCTTATGCTTTTTAGGCATAAGCCTTTTTTATCTGATTTTTTGTCGGTTTGCAGGCAAGGCGCTGCGCAGCGGTTATTAAACGACGTTTCGGTAGCTGCGGCGTTTCAAGGCGTTTGTGTTTTAAGTCCGAGTGTGGTATAATCGACAAACAGGAGTAAATATGAGTTATACTGCTTTAACCGTTCTCGGTTTTTCATTGATATTTTTATCCACGACGCTCGGCTCGTCGCTGGTGTTTTTCTTCAAAAGAGAAATTTCCGAAAAGCTGAACACGCTTTTTTTGGGTTTTGCTGCGGGAATTATGATAGCCGCGTCCGTAT
Source organism: uncultured Oscillospiraceae bacterium (assembly GCA_902490145.1). GTDB lineage: Bacteria > Bacillota > Clostridia > Oscillospirales > Acutalibacteraceae > UMGS1484. Next base: position 11,570 of record CABUCT010000002.1, on the reverse strand, counting down.
GGTCGCTGCTTATTCCGTCAATCGAGGCAGCCTCGGACTGGGGAACATGGAGCTTTGTGCCCGCCGCGACGGGGTTTGTCGCCGGCGGACTCTTTCTTGTGCTTCTTGACAAAATAGTTCCTCATTTCCACAGCGGAACAAACGAGGACGAGGGGCCGCAGACCTCCTTGAACAAGCCTGTCAAGATGTTTCTTGCGGTCACAATTCACAATATTCCCGAAGGACTTGCAGTCGGTTTCGCATTCGGAGCGGCAGGCGCGCTTGGCACGGACGCTGCGTATGTTTCGGCGCTCGGGCTTGCGCTGGGCATTGCGATACAGAATTTTCCCGAGGGCGCGGCGGTGTCCCTTCCGTTGAAGCAGGCGACGGGAAGCAGGGGCAAGGCGTTTGCCTTCGGCGTAGGCAGCGGAACGGTTGAACCCGTTTCGGCGGTTTTGGGATATTTTCTTGCCGCGTATCTGACAGCCGCGCAGCCTTGGCTGCTTGCTTTCGCCGCAGGAGCCATGATTTTCGTGGTTGCGGAAGACCTTATACCCGACGCAAAGCTTGACGCGCACCCTCACCTCGGAACTTGGGGAGTCATGATAGGCTTTGTCCTTATGATGGTGTTGGACGTCGCGCTGGGATGATAAAAACAGTCACGAAGCGGCGGGAAAGTTTTCCGCATATTTTCCGAAAAGAGGCGCAAATGGAAATTGAAAGAAAATTTTTGATTCCCGACGTTTATGTTAAGGAGCTTTTCGAGCGCGACGCCGAGCGCTTGGAAATAGAGCAATATTACGTGACGGTCGGAACAACAGAGGAAAGGTATCGCAGAGTCAACGGCGACTGTTTTTTTGCGGTGAAAAGGGACACCGGTTCTTCCCTGTCGCGGTTAGAAACGGAGACGCCGTGCGGCGGAAATGATTTTGAAAAAAATTTGCCCGAAAAAAAGGGGAGAATTATACAGAAAGAAAGACATATTTTGCGATATGAAAATTTAAAAATAGAAATGGATTTTTATAAGGGAGAGCTGTCGGGGCTTGCAGTATGCGAGGTGGAGTTTGACGACGAGAATCAGGCGAAGGAATTTTTGCCGCCGTATTTTTTTGGCAAGGAAATAACCGGCGACGCAAGATACCGCAACCGCAATCTGGCGTTGAACGGTTTGCCCGATACTTAAAATCCGGATTTTTTCGACTCTGAAAAAATTGACGGGTTTTTAGGGGAATTTTAATTTTTTTGCCGAATATTTAATTGTAAGAGCTTGCAAATGGCTAACGACGCGGTCTGGAACAGATTTATATCGGAATTGCTTGACAAAAACGATATAGTGGACGTCATATCCTCTTATATCGACGTCAAGCCTAAGGGCAGAGGCTATTGGGCGCTTTGTCCTTTTCACAATGACAGCAATCCCTCGCTTTCAATCAATCGCGAGGGACAGTATTTTCATTGCTTTGTCTGCGGCGTCGGCGGAAACGCCATCAGATTTATCATGAAATACGAATCCTGTTCTTTTATGGAGGCGGTGGAAACGCTGGCAAAACGCACGGGACTGGAAGTGCCCGACAGAAGCGGCGGAGACGACGCTGCTTATGAGCGCAAAAAAAAGGAAAGACAGATTCATTACGACGTCTGCCGCGAAGCCGCGCGTTTTTACCATGCCTCTCTTATGTCGGAAAAAGGACTTGCCGCAAGAAAATATCTCGAAAACAGGGGAATCGGTTTGTCCGCCGTCAGGCGTTTCGGCATGGGCTACTCGCCCGATTGGGATTCGCTTAATTTTTATTTGAAAGACAAGGGTTTCAAAACAGAGGATATACACAGGGCGGGCGTTCTGAACGTCACCAAAAACGACCGCGCTTACGACCCGCTGAGCGGGAGGATAATTGTACCCATTGTCAATATGGCAGGCAATGTTGTGGCTTTCGGCGGCAGAATTTTCAACGGCGAGGACGCCGCGAAATACAAAAATACCGTCGTTACGGACATTTTCGACAAGAGCAAAAACCTGTTTGCAATCAATCTCGCAAAAAAATGCAAGCAGGAGGGGAGACTCAAATACGTAATAATAGTCGAAGGCTATATGGATGCAATAAGCCTTTATCAGGCGGGCTTCGATATGACGGTCGCAAGCATGGGCACCGCACTGACGAGCGAGCAGGCGAGACTGGTTTCGAGGCTTACAAAGGATGTTTACATATGCTACGACGGAGACAAGGCGGGACAGGCGGCAACTCTGAGGGGGCTGGATATTTTAAAGAAAGAAGGCTTGAACGTCCGCGTTATGTCTATGCCCGACGAAATGGACCCCGACGACCTTGTCAGAAAAAGAGGGGCGGAGGCGTTTGAAAAGGCTTTGGAGGCGGCTGTTCCCCTCACCGATTACAAGCTTGAATGCGCGTGGAGGGAAAGCGGCGCGGACAAGGTCAACGGAGAGGAAAAAAAGCGGGAAGCGTTCAGAACCTTTGCCAAAAACGCCATTGCCGTGTTGAAGCCTCTGGACAGCGTGGAGCAGGACTCCTATCTCGGACTCATAAGGGACAGGACGGGGCTTTCATACGATATGTTGAAGCGCGAGCTTGTTGGCGGCAGTTCAACCGAAACGGCGGACGATTCGGGCGTCTTAGACGGGCGCAATGCCGTCGCGGACAATCTGTTGAATTTTCTTACGGCAGAGGACAGGGCAATGTACTTCGTGCTGGCAAGCTGCCTTATGCGCAAGGATTATGCCGCAGGCTGTGCCGTTCCCCAAACGGACAACCCTTTTTTCCGTATGGTTGCGGATTATCTTGCCGAATGCAAGAGCTTAGGCAAGCAGCCTGTTTTCGGCGAGCTTTACGCGCTCGAAGGTATTGACGCCTTTTCGGAGGAGCTAAAAAGATTGGTTTCGGTGCAGTTTAACGATGCCGATTCAGACGCGGAATACTTTGCCGACTGTTTGTCTGAATTGAACAAAATTCGGCTCAGAAGTCAAATAAAGGCGTTAAGCGAGGCATACGAGGCGGAGAAAGACCAAGCAAGAAAAACTTCAATCCTTGTCGAGCTGTCCGCACTGACGCGACAAAAAACAGACAATAACTAAAGGAGAAATATATGGAATTCAACGAAGCGGCAATGAAAGAAATTCTTACCGCGCTCAAGGAGGTAAGCTCCAAGGGCTTCGTGACCTTCGACGAGGTGGAAAACAATCTCGACAAAATGAAATTCGACCTGACGCCGGAGCAATACGCGGAGCTGTACAAGTTTCTTGAAGACAACGGCATAAGCGTGACGGACGTGGTGTCTGACGACCTGTTGACAAAGGGAGTCATTGACATAAGCATTGACGACCCCGTCAAAATGTATCTCAAAGACATAGGCAAGGTGCCGCTGCTTTCCGCCGAGGAGGAAACGGAGCTTGCGCGTCGTATGCAGGACGGAGACGAGGAGGCGAAAAAATTGCTCAGCGAAGCCAACCTGCGTCTTGTCGTCAGCATTGCCAAGCGTTACGTCGGCAGAGGTATGCTTTTTCTCGACCTGATTCAGGAAGGCAATCTGGGACTGATGAAAGCCGTGGAAAAATTCGACTATACAAAGGGCTTCAAATTCAGCACCTACGCCACCTGGTGGATAAGACAGGCTATTACGCGCGCCATTGCCGACCAAGCGCGCACGATAAGAATACCCGTACATATGGTTGAAACCATAAACCGTCAGATAAGAGTCAGCCGCGCGCTCTTGCAGGAGCTGGGGCGGGAGCCTACTCCTTCCGAAATAGCCGAAGCAATGGGCGTACCCGAAGACAAGGTTGTGGAAATTCAGAAAATCGCGCAGGACCCCGTCAGTCTCGAAACGCCGATAGGCGAGGAGGAGGACAGCCACCTCGTGGATTTTATAGAGGACGACAAAACCATAGCGCCGGGAGACGTTGCGGCTTACGCAATGCTAAAAGAGCAGCTTATCGGCGTGCTGCACAAGCTCACTCCCCGCGAGGAAATGGTGTTGCGTCTGCGCTACGGCATAGACGACGGCAGGGCGCGCACGCTTGAGGAGGTGGGCAGAGAATTCAACGTCACGAGAGAGCGTATCCGTCAGATAGAGGCAAAGGCTCTGCGCAAGCTGCGCCACCCGTCCAAGAGCAAAAAGCTTAAAGACTTTTTGGAGTGAAATGACTCCGAGACTGAAAAGAATCGTAGAGCTGCTGCCTGTTTCCGACGAGCTGTTCGACGTCGGCTGCGACCACGGCATAGTGGGAGTTTCGGCTCTGCTTTTAAACAAGACGCAAAAAACGGTTTTTACCGACGTGAGCCGCAAGAGTCTCGAAAAGGCGCGCAGACTTGCGGAAAGCAAAGGCGTCCTTTACAAAAGCGAATTTCTTTGCGGAGACGGATTTTGCGGCAGGCGGGCGCATACCGCGGTGATTGCCGGTATGGGCGGGCTGGAAATTTCCAAAATTCTCGGGCAGGCGTCAAGGCTGCCCGACAAGCTTGTTTTGCAGCCTATGCGCGGCGTGCCCGAGCTGCGCGAAAAGCTGTCGAAAAATTATTTTTTTCATGTCGATGAAATTTTTTTCGACGGCAAATTTTATTACCTGATTTATGCCGAAAGAGGCTCTGACAACCTTACCGAGCTTGAAATAAAATACGGCAAAACCAATTTAAGACAAAAAACCGTCGATTTTCACAATTTTTTGTTTGAGGAGACGGTCAAATGTGATAAAATATTAGCTGACGGAAATCACGTGCCTCGGGTGGAGGAGCGAAAAGCCGAGCTTGATTTCCTTCTGTCAGATTGGAGTACAAAATGAATGAATACATTTTACAATTTCAGCAGCTGGATTTGAAGCTGCGCAAAATCGAGCAGGAGCTGGGGGCTACCGAGGAAAGACGCCGCAGCAAACAGCTGCATCAATATCTTAAAGAAAGCGAGGAAAAGCTCAAACAGCTCGAGGAGCACGCCGAGCAGCTTTCTTTAAGACTGGACAAGCTCAAAGACAGCTATGCCGAAAACAAGGAATTGATTGCCGAGTACGCCGCCGCCGTCGACAAGAGCATAGACCTCGACGAGCTGAACTATCTCAACAAAAAATTCAACGATTTGAGCAAGACGGTTTCGCTTTTAGATAGAGACATGGCGGCGCTTTTGAAGGACATGGAGGATACCTCCGCACAGTTCGAGGAATACAGACAAAAGCTTCCCAAAGCCAAAAAGCAGTACAGCGAGGCAAAAAGCAGCTTCGACGAGGTGAGAAAGAGCAGGGAGCCGGAAATAATAGAAATAAGAAAAAAGATGGCTCAGGCAGAGAAAAAAATTTCGCCGGAGCTGCTCGAAAAGTACCGCAAGCTCAAAAGTCAGGGGGTTTATCCGCCTTTTGTCAGCCTGTCGGGCGAAAATCAGTGCGGCGGCTGTCGCGTCGATATGCCCATGTCTTTGGTGTCAAAGCTTTCCGACAAGGGCTACATCGAATGCGAAAATTGCCACAGAATTATTTACAAATCGGAGTGACTGCCGCTTAAATCGGAGAAAAAATGGAAAAAGAAAACAAAATTGTTCTCAAAAACGAAAGAAACGGGCACGTAAACAAGCTGGTAAACGAATTGGGCAGCTGGGGCTTTTTCAAGGTTATTTACCGCAACGATATGCTGAAAATTCTCGGCATGAACATACTCATGCTGATTTTATTCGTGCCTGTCGGTTATCTTGCTTACAGATATCTTATACAGGTGTCGCAGTTTACGTCACGACTGCCCGTTGGCAACGCAATCGGCTTCGGCTACGCGCCGTGGCTTGGCGTCGGCGCTGAAATATCAAGACTCACAAATCTTGCCATGTCGGAGCTTTTGCTGTGGATGCTGGCAGCAGGCGCCGTGGTAGGGCTGTCGGTTGCCGGCGGCATGGCGATAATAAGGGATTCTTTCTGGACGGGCCGTCTCAAGGTTTTCAAGGCCTTCGGGCGCGGAATCGTTGAAAACGGCGTTGCGTGCGTCGTTTGCTTTGTTCTGCTTGTGGGCTGTGTAAACGGCATTTACCACGCCTCCGTCGCCATGAGGGCTTTTCCCGCATGGGCAAGCGTTCTTTTGCAGGTGGTTATGTGGCTTGCGTTGGCTTTTCTGACGCTGTATGTCATGACCTTTTTAAGCGTCAATTCCACATACAAGCAATCCGTGGGAGTAAATTTGAAGAGTGCGTGGCATATACTGATGCGCTATATCGTATCGACGATTTTCAAATTTATCATTGCTTTGCTTCCCGTAGCGTTGCTTTTGCTCACCTTCGGCAATGTAATATTCTCGTTTGTCATAGCTGTTTTCGCAATCTTCGGTTTCTTCTACGTGATTTTCGTATGGCAGAGCCACATGATGATTATTTTTTCCATTTACAATCCAGTGGAAAAAATCAAGATTGTAAAAAGAAAAACGCAGCAGCCCAAGGCTCAGGCTGAAAACAAAACGGAAAATCAGACGGCTTGACTCAATGAGAAACGACAAAGGCAAAAACGGAGTTTTTTCCGCCTCCAACGAGCTTATGCTGGACAAGGCGGACGCGCTTATAGAAAAGGGACAGTATGTCAAAGCTGTCTCTTTGATTCGCCGCGCGCTGGAAAACCAACCCGCTTCCTTTGAAACAAAGCTGTTTCTTGCCGAGGTTTATCACGATATGGAGCTTTACGCGCTGTCCAACAACGTGCTGTTCGAGCTTATGCGCAAAGAGCCCAAAAATCCGGACGTTCTGCTTTTGCTCGGCAAAAATTATCTGGAGCTTAACGAGCTTTCTCTTTGCGGCTATTATTTCAAGCTTTATTCCGAAAACAACGCCGAAGCGGAAATCACGCTCGAGCCGGAAAGAATACAGGCGGTTCGCGGCGGACTTGAGCTTGTCCATCCCATGACCAAACGTCGCGCCGATTTGTTGCAGCAAAAGGCGGGTATGCTGATTAGAAACGACAGACTTGACGACGCAAAAAGCATTTTCGAGGAGCTTGAACGCAATTTCCCCGACGAGATAGCTTACAAAAACAACACGGCTTTTACCGATTTGCTGCTAAACGATTACATCGGAGGGGAGAAAAAGGCGCGCGACGCTTTGAGCCTAAAACCCGACGACCCGGTAGCGCTGTGCAATCTCGTGACGGCTCTTTATATGGCGGGAAAGAGGGCAGAGCTTAAAGAGTACGCCGAAATTCTTGCAAAGTGCGAAACGGAAGAACCTGTTGAGATTTTTAAAATCGCTACCACCTTCTGCGAAATAAAATTCGACGAGGAGGCTTTCATATGGCTGGAAAAGCTGCTTAAAAGCTCTCCTTACGAGCTGGATATGCTGTTTCTTTACGGTTTTGCGGCTTTCAATTGCGGCAAATACGAAAAGTTCGAGGAAGCGCTCACCGACATAACGACAATAGACGAATCCAACGCCGTAGCATGGTTTTATCGGAAATTTATGGACGGATTTTATGAAAATTCCGGACGTTCACGCTACAAGCGGCTGGATTATTATCCCCAAATCCCGCTTACGGCGGCGCAGCGCTATTCGACGACGCTTAAACAGCTGCCCGATTTGTTCGGGATATGGAACGACGAGGATTTGTTCAGAGTGGTGGAGTGGGCTTTGAGATATACGAACGACGCCGAGCTTCACGAAAAGGTGGTGTCCAATTTAAGCCGCACCTCGCCCAAGCCCTGCACGGCTTATTTCAAAAGTCTGCTTATAAGGGACGAAGTTTCGCTGTATCTCAAATCGCTGATAATAAAGGCGTTGATGGAAATGGGAGTTTACGGCAGGTTTCATCTTGTCAAGGACGGCTATTTCACTTGGGTGGACATACCCAAAAATCTGCCCTTCGTCCTGAGAGACAGCGTGATTATCGCCGTTTCGCGCATGAGCGTGGAGTTTATTTACGAAAAAAACTTCGTGTCCAAAATCGTAAGCAAAGCTTTGGAAATTCAGTCGGATATACTCGACGAGGGCATGGAGAATTTCCGCGTCGACGACAACACCCTTGCTGCGGTGATATGTCGTGCGTGCGGCTTTGAAGGCGTGACGGATCAGGAGCTTATGCGTATTTTCGACACGGATTATTTCAAGCTTTTGCGGCAGACGGAAATTTTGTTTGCAAACAAATAAAAAGAGCCTTTTCTCAATATAATACAGCATGAGAAAGGTTCTTTTTTTATTTGCCGACGCGGCGGTGATAGTGGGCGGCGTCATAGGCGCGGGATTTGCCTCGGGAGAAGAGGTGGCCCTGTATTTTTACGGCAAAAACGCCTTGCTGTCGTCGGCGGTCGCGTTTGTCGTTTTTTTTGCGGTATTCTACGTGTTTCTGTCAATAGGCCGCAAATTTGCGGAGCTTGAAAACAACGTCGGAAACAGTCTTGCCGACAAACCGAATCCTTTTGTAGCAAAGGCGTCGCGCGTTTTTCTCAATTTCAATTATTTTGCGGTGCTGTGCTCGATGCTTGCCGGCGCAAACGTAACCCTGTCCGCCCTGTTCGCCACAAGAAGCATACACTTTGTTTTCGGCGCGGCGACGGCGGCGATATGCGGTCTGATTCTGTTTTTCGATATGAAGGGAATAAGGCGTTTCAGCAATTTTGTGGTGCCTTTCATCGTTGTTCTCATCGTTTCGGTTTGCCTTCTCAATTCCGAATACGGAACGGTTCAAGGCAAGGGAGGCGCGGGAAGCGCTTTTCTGTACGTGTCGATGAACTGCGTGATAATGAGCGGAGTTCTTTTGGGCATCGGCGGAGAAAGAAAAGCGAACGGATTTTGGCTGTCGCTGATTTCGTCGTTTGTGCTGTCCGCTCTGCTTTATCTGATTATACTGCGCGTCAACTCTGTCGACAGCTCCGTGACAATGCCGCTGCTTTATTACGCCTATCTGGTCGGCTCGGAAACGGGCGCGCTTATGAGCGTGGTTATATATTTCTCCATAGTTACGACGGTTATAGCCTGCGCGTATCCGCTTGTCGAATGGCTGACGCCGTTGCTCAAATCCAAGGTTTTTGCGTTAATCGCCGTGTTTTGTTCCGCTTTGGCGGTGTCCCTTGTAGGTTTTTCCGGTATAGTAGGCTATGTCTATCCCTTAATTTCCGTTTTGGGCGTGTTGGTTATAGCAACCTACGCCGCGTTTCTGATTTATATCAAACGCTCCGAAAGGAAAAAAAAGCGCGCCCTTTGACGGGGCGCGCTTTTTTCAGTTGTTTTTCCACTTTACAAGGAATTTTTCCATCAGGGCGACGACCAGATACATGATTGCGGCGAGTACGCACAAAACTACGGTACACGCCATCACCAAATCCAGCTTGAATACCTGCCCGCCGTAAACGATTAGGTATCCCAGACCTGCCTTGCTGTTGAGATATTCTCCCATGATAGTGCCCACCCAGCTTAAACCGACGTTTATTTTAAGCGTGGACAAAAGCGTCGGAATGTTGGAGGGAAATACCAGTTTGGTGAAAATCTGGAATTTCGAGGCGTTCATGGTTTTGAGCAGAAGCACCTTGTCGGGGCTTGTTCCGATAAAACCGTTCAGCATGGAAATTGTAGTGATGATTACCGAAATCAGGACCGCCATCGTCACGATGGCTTTTTCTCCCGCACCCACCCAAATGATGATGATGGGTCCCAGCGCTATTTTGGGAAGACTGTTCAAAACCACAAGATAGGGTTCAAAGATGTCTTGAAGAGATTTCGACCACCACAGAACGACCGCAACCAGGGTGCCGAGCACGGTGGCAATGAGGAAACCGAGCACGGTTTCTTTTGTGGAGACGAAAATGTGCTTCCACAAATCGCCTGTCTGAGACAGCGCTCCCAGCTGTTTCCAGATTCTGGAAGGGGAGCTGAAAATAAATGCGTCTATCCAGTTGAACCTGGCGGCGAGTTCCCACAGCAGCAAAAACAGAACAAGAAATCCTATCTGGCAAGCAAGGACCAATACCTTGCGAAGTCTGGTTTTTTTCAAAAACCTTTTGTGTTCAATCGATAGCTGCCGATTTTGTTTCATAATTGTTTAATTCCTGCCAAATTTGTTCGAATTGCACGGAAAACGTGCTGTCTTCACGTCGTTTGAGCGGCGTTGAAATATGCTCCAAATGAGTAAAGTGAACTCGTTTTACCGAGGCAGGTCTGTTCGTCAGTACGATTATTTTGTCCGCCATGCTGATGGCTTCGGAAATGTCGTGCGTCACCAGCAGAGCGGTCTTTTCTTCCTTTTTGATGATGTCGTAGACGTCGTCGCACACTTGAAGCCGCGTCTGAAAGTCTAATGCCGAAAACGGTTCGTCAAGCAGCAGAACGTCGGGGTCAAGCGCGAGTGTCCTGATAAGAGCCACCCTCTGTCTCATACCGCCGGAAAGCTGGCTGGGATAATACTTTTTGAAATCCTTGAGATTGTATTTTTCCAACAGGTTTTCGATATGAGCCAGAGCCTCGGGGCTGGATTTTTTTTGAATTTCCAGCCCGAGAATTATATTTTTGTAAATTGTTCTCCACTCGAAAAGATGGTCGTGCTGCAACATATAACCGACTTCGTTGTTTACCTTTTCCACTTTGCTTCCGTTTAACAGAACCTCCCCGAAGGTCGGTTTCAGAATGCCGGCTATTATGGACAGGATAGTGGTTTTGCCGCAGCCGCTCGGACCTACGATAGCGACGAACTCGCCTTTGTTTACGTCAAAGGACAGGTTGTCAATCGCTTTGGTCTCATCGGTTTTCGTATAGTAGGTCATCGAGATGTTGTTAAGAGAAAGCGTTGCGCTCAAATTGCTCTACCTCCGCAAAAAGTCCACATAACATTATATTTGTTTTTCGCGTCGGAGTGTGCACCGGCTGACGATGTTACCTGCCGATTTTGTCCGCTATGCTGTTGTCGATGACCTTTGAAAACTCAATTCTGTCGGAAAGCTCTCCCGCATTCTGCATTATATCCTGCATACGGTTGAAGCTGTCCTCCGTCATGGAAGGATAAATCACCCAGCTGTCGTTTGCTCTGTAATTGCCGAGCGCCGAGGCTATGGTGTCTTTGTCCGAGCCCTCAAAGTAGGGCAGAAGCAGCTCGGCTATGGAAGCGTTGTCATGGCTCAAAAGATATTGAGTGGCGCGGTAAATACAGTCAAGATATTTTTCAAGCTTTTTGGTATTGTTTTTGATATATTCCTGAGTGGCAACGAAGCACGTGTAGGGGACTTCGCCGCTTTCCGCACCTATGGATTCCACGATAAAACCGCTTTTTTCCTTTTCAAGCTCCGACGCCGTCGGTTCGAACAGAGCAACGTAATCTCCCGTTCCGCTCACAAAGGACGGTCCGGTGAGAGCGAAGGGCACGTCGTAGTTCATGGTGATGTTTTCGCCGTCTCTGTAACCGTGCTGATTGAGCACGTACTGAAGAGTCATTGCGGGCATACCGCCGCGTCTGCCCATTATGATTTCCTTGCCCGCGAGATTGCTCCAATCGAAATCGGGTTCGAACTCTCTGCCGACGAGAAAGCTGCCGTCGCGCTTTGTCAGCTGCCCGAAGACGACGGGATAGTCCTGCCTGCCTTGCTGGTAAACATACAAAGCTATTTCATTTAGGGACGTAAAAAAGTGTAAAAAAAACATAGAAATGG
>CABUCT010000001.1 GCA_902490145.1 uncultured Oscillospiraceae bacterium | reverse complement strand
CAAAGCGAACGCACAAGCATTTCGCCGATGTGATTGCCCCGAAAGGCAGGACTGACCGCCACATTGTTAAAATATCCAATGCCGTCAGCCATGTCAAGAGAACCGTATCCCACACATTTTCCGTCTGCAACAGCCATGAGAAATATGCTGTGTCCGTTAGAAGCCGTTTCAATAATATTTTTCACGGTCCACGGATGAGCAAAACATTCTCGCTCTATTTCATGAACAGCGTTTGCAAACGAGGGAGAAAAATTCTTAATTACAATCTGCAATTTTCTCACACATTTCAGTAATTTTATCACGGCAAAGCCTGTAAACATCAAGATCTCCGCCATATGGATCGGGAATATCAAGTGCAGGCAAAACTGAAGTTTCTTTAAACAGCTTAATGCAGATTTCACGGTGATTTTGGGTCATTGGCACGATAAAATCAGCAGTTTTTGAAAGCTGCTCAGTAAGCTGCCTTGATTTGTGTCCGCTTATATCAATGCCTTTTTCTTTACAGGCGAGGACAGCATTTTGCGTAACGCTCTCTCCTTCGTTTGCAAAAAGTCCTGCACTTTCGGCAAAAATATCAAGCTGATTTTCTTTCGCTATTTTATTGAAGATTCCCTCTGCCATGGGGCTTCGGCAGGTGTTGCCCGTACATACAAAAATTATCTTTTTCATCACTGTTCCAAAGAAGTTCCGAAGCTGACTGAGGACTGTTGATCGGACGGAACAAAAGTGATCCAGGAGTTTCCTGCATTGACGGTCAAATCATTGCCGGATGAATCTTTAAGTTTCAGCTTGTCCGAAGCATCACCCTTAGACCAGGTTATTTTGGTGTATCCGCCGTCTGAGATATAATATCCGCTTCCGGAATCCAGAATGGTCTTCACATGATAATTATCACTGAAATATTGAACCGGAGCAAAAAGCACAAAAACATTCTTGAATTCGATGTTTTTGCCGGTAAGATAGTCTTTTTGAGTATTCCCTCTGGGTTGTCTTATAAATTTTTGAGTTTCAGAATTATATTTAAAAGTGGTTTTATATGAGCTTGACATAGCATAGCTCACAGAACTGCAAGCCGTTCCGGCGGGCGAAGTTTCTTCAGGATTAGAAAACTTAAACACGGTTTCTTTGTTTGAGCTTTTTATATCTGAGCGGAAGCTGTCATATGCTCCGTCCTCAAGCTTTTCTCCGTATGCATAAAGAGTATGCTCATATGAAAGGCCGTTGGATGAACGGAATGAATATCCGTTGTGGGCTCCAAGGTCAAAATAATCAAAATCTGAAAGCTTATTTGCATAGGGACGGGTGTAAATATCGTCCATTCCGCAATGAACATAAATCGCATCAAGCGAGCGAGCCAGCTGAACATATGTATATCGGGCACTTCGAATAGTTCCGATTTGCTTTACCTTTGAAATGTCTGAATAAACTGCCATAAGGCGACTGATTCCGCCCTCAACCATACATTCAAACACCATTCCGGCATCATTAAGACCGGTTTGGACAGCCTGAGCATCAGAAAGATTATTAACCATAACGGCTACAGGACGTTTTCCTACAGCTGAATCATCTAAATTATAAAGCCCTGTGAGGTTGTCAATGTTCCCTTTATCTTTATTTTTCACTCCGGATTCGGTCACAGACGCAACTGCATCTTCGGATGGGATTTGTCCCTCTTTCTTGGTGCAGGCACAAAAAACAATGGCAAAAACAAGTGTTATAATTACAGGAAGGCAAATTCGTTTCATACTCTAATATCCTTTATTTTTTTATTTCTATAATATACCTTTTGGAATCTTTTATCAAGTTTTTTATCATCTTTTAAAAACAAAATCTGAAGAATTTATCAAATCTTTAAATGCTAATCATTATTTTCCATAAAAGCAAAGCGTTTGACTGCTTTTCCGTCATGCTCGACCGTTTCATTCCACATAAGTTTAGGACGAACCCAAAGCTCCTTTTTTCCGTACAAAGCACGGTAGACCACCATTTCCTCAAGAGTTTCGGAATGCTTTGCAAAACCCACGACTTCATATTCACCGCCTTTGAAATGACGATACTTTCCAAGTTTAATCTCTTCCAAAAAATCACCTCACATTTATTTTGCATAAAAGTATTATCACAAGCTTTTTCTTTAACTTATTATAAATGATTCTGAAAACAAAGGGCTTGACAGTTAAAACTGGCAGGCCCTTTAAGTTATATTTTCCTTAAATCAAAGCTGACTTTCTACAATATCTTTTACGGCAGCAAGTGCTTCATCAAGCTTTGAGGGATCTTTTCCTCCTGCCATTGCACTATCGGGACGACCTCCGCCGTTTCCTCCGACTATCTGAGCAGCTGCTTTAACCAAATTACCGGCATGTGCCCCCGCTTTTACGGCATTCTTTCCGCAAGCGGCGGCAAGAGTGACAGTCCCTTTGTCAGAAATAAATCCAAGAAGAGCGATAACATCGGGCTGTTCCTTTGCTTTATCACAAGCAGTACGGAGTGCGTCAGGTCCATCGACATTGAGTTTGCCGGTAACCAGTCTGAACCCCTTAACATCTACCGCTTTGTTAAACAATTCATCAAGCTGTCCGCCCGCAAGCTTCGCTTCAAGCTTTTCAATGATTCTGTCTTTTTCTTTAAGCTCTGCAACAACTGTTTTTGCTTTCTGTGTAACATCGTTTATTCCGGATTTAAGGACGTCAGCAGTTTCCTTTATTGTGTTTTCATATCCGCTTAGAAGTTCCAAAACCTTTTCGCCCGTGACCGCTTCAATACGACGCACACCCGCAGCGACGGACGTTTCGGAAACAATTTTGAAAAGTCCGATTCGGGAGGTGTTGGAAACGTGAGTGCCTCCGCAAAGTTCGGTGGAGAAATCTCCCGCCTTTACAACGCGGACAACATCACCGTATTTTTCGCCGAACAATGCCATCGCACCGAGCTTCTTGGCCTCTGCAATCGGCATTTCTTTTATTACAACGTCTTCACCCTTAAGAATCTCCTCGTTCACAAGTTTTTCAACCTTTGCGAGTTCATCCGAAGTGAGGGCAGAAAAATGAGTGAAGTCAAATCTCATGCGATCTCCGTTTACAAGCTGACCCGCCTGTTCAACATGGGTTCCGAGAACCTTTCTGAGAGCTGCCTGCATAAGGTGGGCGGAAGTATGATTTCGCATGGTTGCACTGCGATTCTTTTCGCAAACTTTCGCATTGACGGTTTGATCAATCTCAAAATTCCCGCTCTCGGCTTTTCCGATATGAAGCACAATTCCTTCGGCGTTTTTGGCAGTACTTTCAACCTTGAATACTCCGTTATCTGTTCTAAGCTCTCCGCAGTCCCCGGCCTGTCCGCCGCTTTCGCCGTAGAATGGGGTTTTATCAAGCACGATAACAGCATTTTCTCCTTCGCAAACAAGCGAAGATTTTTCGCCTCCGTTTATAATAGCAAGGATCTTTGCATCGGCTTCAAGAGTTTCATAACCGACAAAATCAGTTTTGGAAATTCCGTCAAGCTGAACTCCGCCGTCGTCCCAAGCTTCAGCACCCGCATTTTTGCGGGCATCCCTTGCACGCTTTTTCTGTTCCTTCATAAGAGCTTCAAAGCTGTTTTCGTCGACCGTCATTCCACGTTCTTCAAGAATATCTTTGGTAAGGTCGAGAGGGAAGCCGTAAGTATCATAAAGCTTGAAGGCATCTTCACCTGAAATTACATTTCCGTCAGCAGAATCCATAAGCTCGGAAAGCAGCTGCATACCTTTATCGATTGTGCGGCCGAAGCTTTCCTCTTCTTCTTTGACCACACGGACAATTAGATCCTTTTTCTCGGCAAGTTCAGGATATGCCTTGTTTTCTTCAATTACAGTTGAAACAACCTTTGACAGGAACGGCTCCTTGATTCCGAGAAGTCTTCCATGACGGGCGGCACGGCGAAGAAGTCGGCGAAGAACATAACCTCTTCCCTCGTTTGACGGCATTACTCCATCACCGATCATCATGGTTGTGGAACGGATATGGTCGGTAATAACACGAAGGGAAACATCAGTTTTTTCGTCTTCCTTATATTTGACTCCTGCAATATCACTTATATGTTTCATGATACGCTGAACAGTGTCAACCTCGAAAAGGTTGTCCACTCCCTGCATAACACAGGCAAGACGTTCAAGCCCCATACCTGTGTCAATATTTGGGTGGTCAAGAGGCGTATAATTTCCGTTTCCGTCTGACTCAAACTGGGTAAAAACTAAATTCCAAACCTCTACATATCGATCACAGTCGCATCCAACGGCACAGGTCGGCTTTCCGCATGAATACTCTTCCCCACGGTCAAAATGGATTTCAGAACATGGTCCGCACGGACCGGAACCATGTTCCCAAAAGTTGTCCTCTTTGCCAAGACGAACAATACGGTCAGGAGAAACTCCGACTTCTTTTGTCCAAATGTCAAAAGCCTCGTCATCATCAAGATAAATAGTGACCCAAAGGCGGTCAACAGGCATTTCAAGCACCTTTGTGAAAAACTCCCATGCCCATTTGGTTGCTTCGTGTTTGAAATAATCTCCGAAAGAGAAATTTCCGAGCATCTCAAAATAGGTTCCGTGACGTGCAGTTTTTCCCACACGTTCAATATCAGGTGTGCGTATGCACTTCTGGCAAGTGGTTACTCTTTTTCTTGGAGGAGTGATTTCACCGGTGAAATATTTTTTCATCGGAGCCATTCCGGAATTTATAAGAAGAAGTGAATTGTCATTTTGCGGAATGAGCGGAAAGCTTGGGAGTCTTAAATGTCCCTTACTCTCAAAAAAGCTCAAATATTTTTCACGCAGTTCATTAAGACCTGTCCATTCCATATTTTTACCTCTATTCAAATTTACATATATGGTTTATTATACAAATCCCGCTTTACTTTGTCAAGATTAACAGAGTTTAAGCATCGGATCTAATTCTCCGTCCTTTTATTAGGAGAATGATGAAACTTCACAACTGTATACTATAAAAAGCCGAACGTAAAAATAAACGTACGGCTTTAGTGTGAAAAAATGTTGTGTTATGAATCGATAAAACTTCTCCGTGTGGTCTAAAAGCTTATTATAGTGCTACTTTAAATAAAAGTCACCCGCAGAGGATAAAGCTCTGCCTAACAGTTGGAAAAGTTACTTCATGTTATAATGGAATATCTCTTCTATGGAGAACAAAATGATGTCTTACATTCACAAACACTGTTTTAAGTATGAAATAGACGTTACGATTAGCAAAACTTCACTCATGACAGTAAAAAATGCTTCATATCAGAAAAAATCTTACTTATCCAAAATTTCTATGAGACAATCACAGATATAATCCACCTGATCATCGGTCAGCTTTGTATGAAGCGGCAAAGATATCTCATTTTTATACATTGCATATGCTTCGGGGTAATTATCTATTGAAAAGCCCAAATTCTTATATGCAGTGAGCATCGGTAAAGGCTTATAATGAACGTTGCAGGCAACGCCCTTCTCGCCCATTTTTGTAATTATTTCATTGCGTTTTTGCTCATCAGCTCCGCCAATGCGAAGCAAATATAAATGTCCGCTTGAACGGAAATTTTCTCCCGAATGTACGGGAAGGATCAATCCATGACCCGAAAGACGCTTGTTATAATGCTCAATTATCGCATGTCTGCGTTCTAATAAACTGTCATACCGGCGAAGCTGAGCCAGTCCGATCGACGCCATTATATCAGTCATATTACATTTAAAATATGGAGCTACAATATCGTATTCCCAAGCACCTATCCCGTTTTTATGAAGAGCGTCCTTAGTTTGACCGTGAAGAGACAAGAGCATATATTTTTTATATATTTCTTCATCGTCTATTCCGTCAATATGATTCCAGGTTACCGCACCGCCTTCGGCAGTGGTGAGATTCTTAACGGCATGAAAAGAAAAGCTTGTAAAATCAGCGGCTGTCCCACTTAGTCTTGAATTTCTTCTTGCCCCGAGAGAATGTGCCCCGTCAGCAAGAACCGCGATTCTGCCTATTTTTTTCTGAATATCATTTGACGGAGTGAAAAGGCTTCTTTTTTCCTCTGCGATTTTATAAATGCTGTCGTAATCACACATGACACCTGCAATGTCAACCGGAATAATTGCTTTGGTTTTTTCTGTTATAGCATTTTTGAGCTGATCAAGGTTCATTTCAAGTGTTCCGGATTTTACATCCACAAGTTTAAGCGTTGCTCCAACATGGCTTACAACACTGGCACTGGCAGTATAAGTATAAGCAGAGGTGATGACCTCATCTCCCTCGCCGATTCCGAGAAGTCTAAGCGTCATTTCGGCACAGGCAGTTTGGGAATTTAGACAGGCACAACCTCCGCTTACATTGCAATATTTTTGAATTTCTTTTTCAAATTTCTTGGTTTTCGGTCCGGTAGTTATCCAGCCCGAACGGAGCGTATCTATTACTTCGTTAATCTCATCCTCTCCGATATCGGGGGGAGAAAAAGGAATGTTCATTTTTATTTCTCCTTACATAACCGGCGGAAATCAAAAATTGATGACCGGCGGAATTATTTTTGCTTCAATATTGTATTAAGTTTTAATCAAATAAACGATTTTTGCATATTATTAACGAGCCATAAAGCAGGAAAATTCAGATATTAAGCAATAAAGCAAGACATAGAAGTTTTTTAAGACTGACTTAAAATGATAAATTGAGCTTAAATGAATTTCATTGTTTATAATGACCGTGCTGCACAGCACCCTGGCGGCACGCACCGGTCAACAAGGAAAACGCTAAAATATGTCCGAAACCCGAAATGTCATACGCTTATCTTATCGTCTGATCATTGAGGTTTTGATTAATAATAATTTTAAAAATGCTTATGCTTTAATGCTTTTAAGCTCTTCAATAAATTTTTGAGGATCTTCGGCTTTAAACAAAGCACTGCCGGCAACCAGCACATCCGCACCGGCTTTTATCACCTGCTTTGCAGTCTCAAGTCCGATTCCTCCGTCGACTTCGATTTTCATGTCGGTAAGTCCTCGTTTATTACATTCGGTTCTGATCGACGAAATTTTATCAAGAGCACAAGGCATGAAGCTTTGCCCTCCGAATCCCGGTTCAACCGACATAACAAGAACCATTCCGACTTTGTCAAGATACGGAAAAATTTCTTCTGACGCAGTTTTTGGCTTTACTGAAATTGAAGGGATTACGCCAAAAGATGCAATTTTGTCGAGTGTTCCTTCAATATCACTTTCGGCCTCAACGTGTATCGTAATATAATCGGCACCTGCATTTGCGAACTGCTCAATATATCTGTGCGGTTCGTCGATCATAAGGTGTGCATCAATGGGCATATCGGTGTATTTGTTAAGGGATGCAAGCACGGGTATACCAAAAGAAATATTAGGCACAAACATACCGTCCATAACATCAAAATGGAGAATGTCTGCTCCCGCACGACGCATCTCGTCACAATCGGCTCCGAGCCTTGCAAAGTCTGCCGACAAAATCGACGGTGCAATAAGAGTCATTTGTTTATCTCCCTTTTTTATATTATTTATGTGGAAAATATATCACAAAATTCCCTTTATTTCAATAATAAATAACAAAAAAAATAATTGTTAAAAAATTAACACGTTTCCTATTGCAATTTCATTTCAATTGTGATAGACTTCTATCGTAATTTATTAGTCAAAGTGGGGTTATAGGGTGTTGTATTGATGCTTACAGGGAAATCATCGGTTTTTTTAATTTATTTGTAAATTTTTTAAAATCTCCGATTTATCGTACAGCCTTATTTGATACACCGAAAACCTTAAGTATTTGACCATTAATATGATAACATTTTTGTACAAAGGAATGATTTTATGATCACCGAGAAGCAGAAAAAAGAGCTTATTGATCATGTTGCCAACTTTGTCGGAATGGCGTCTATCCGCCTTCCTGATGATGTTATGGCACGCTTGCTCGAAATGAGAGAAGCAGAAACCAAAGAGAGTGCTATTACTCTTTATGACATCATGATCGGAAATCAAAGAAGAGCAGTTGAGATTATGAGACCAACCTGCCAGGATACCGGCATCGTTCATCTTTATGTACGTGCAGGAGCTTTCAGTCCTTATCTTAATGTTCTCACCGAAGTCATTAATGAGGCTGTGGCTCAGGCTACTCAGCAGACTCCTCTTCGTCTTAATGCCGTTGAAACCTTCGACGAGTATAATACCGGCAAAAACGTCGGAACCGGTGTTCCTTACATAGAATGGAACATTGTTCCTGATTCCGATAAAATCGAAATGGACGTTTATTTTGCAGGCGGCGGATGCAGTCTTCCGGGTCGTTCGGCAGTTCTTATGCCGGCTCAGGGATATGAAGGCGTTGTTGACTTTGTTCTTGACGTTGTTACCGGACGCGGTGTTAACGCATGTCCTCCTCTCGCTGTCGGCGTCGGTATCAGTGGCTGTATTTCTACTGCTACTAAGCTTTCCAAAAAAGCTCTTCTCAGAAAAGTCGGCAGTCATAACCCGAATCCTAAGGTTGCCGAATTTGAAAAGCTTCTCTCTGATTCAATCAATAAAATCGGTATCGGACCTCAGGGTCTCGGCGGAAGCGAAAGTCTTCTCGGACTTAATGTTGAAACCATTTGCCGTCACCCTGCCACTTTGGCTGTGTCGGTTCAGACCGGCTGCTGGGCTCATCGCCGCGGAACTCTTTCTGTTTCGGCAGACGGCAGCTGCGAGATGATAACCCACAAAGGTGCAAAAATCTGACATAAATTCTGGATTTGACCGAAAGGACTGTTATATATGGAAAAAAGAATCATAACCACGCCTATTAAAACCGAAGATATTGCAGATCTTCGTGTTGGCGATATGATATACCTCACCGGAATGATGGCTACTTGCCGTGACTCCGGCCACGCAAGACGTGTTCATGAGGGTATTAAACCTAATTTTGAATTCGCAGGAAATGCTATTTTCCACGCGGGTCCGATTGTTAAAAAAGACGGAGACAAATACTCAATGGTATCTGTAGGCCCGACCACCAGCATGAGAATGGAAGCATTTGAGGCTGATTTCATCGAGCAGACCGGTGTTAAAATTATCATTGGTAAAGGCGGCATGGGAGATAACACTGCTGCTGCCTGTAAAGAATTCGGTGCTTTGCACTGCGTTCTCCCCGGCGGATGTGCCGTTATGGCCGCCGAGGAGGTCGAAGAAGTTGAAGATGTTGAATGGCTCGATTTCGGTGTTCCTGAGGCTCTTTGGGTATGTCGGGTTAAAGAATTCGGTCCGCTGATCGTTTCTATTGATACCCAGGGAAACAATATGTTCACTCAGGTTCGCAAGGATTTTGATTCTGCCCGCGATAAGCAAGCCGCAGAGCTTAAGCCAAAAGTTCACTATATGAAATAATTTCCTTAAAAGGAAACTGAAATGCAAGGACGGTTCTTCCGTCCTTTGCGTGCGTTTTGGGGGTATTCAACAAGATATCCCAAAAGAAATAAAATTTTCTAAATTTATTGGATTATTTGCTTCCAAATAACATCTCGGTGTGTTATTTTCCCTTAATAAGAAATCAGAGTAAGGAATGATTAAGTATGAGCAGCAAAGTTGCTATTATCGGTACCGGTAATGTTGGTGCCACCATTGCATACACCTTGACCGTAAACGGAACCGCCGCAGAAATCGTCCTCATCGATATTAATGAAAAAAAGGCTTTCGGTGAGGCTATGGACATCCGTCAGGGCACAGCATATTGTTCCCCGACAAATATTTATTCCGGTACATATTCCGATGCCAAAGATGCTGATATCGTTATCATCACCTCAGGAGTTGCACGTAAAGCAGGTCAGTCACGTCTTGAATTGTCTCAGGTAAACACCAACATAATCAAAAAGATTGCACCGGAGATAACAAAATATGCTCCTGATGCTATTTATGTCATTGTTGCAAACCCTGTTGACATTCTCACATATGTCTTTACTAAAGTCTCAGGTATTCCGCAGAACCGTGTGTTCGGTTCGGGAACTCTTCTTGATACTGCACGTCTGCGTACAAGTCTTGCTGACTACTATAATGTAAGCCAGAAAAACGTTCATGCTTATGTTTTTGGTGAGCACGGTGACACATCATTCATTCCGTGGTCTATCTCGACTATTTCCAGCATCAGCATCAACCAGTATCATGACTGTTTCTTCAGCAAGGAAACTGCTGTTCCTCCCATTGACCGCCAGAAAATTTGGGAATATGTTAAAAATTCCGGTGCTACTATCATTGAGAACAAGGGAGCTACTTACTATGCAGTCTCAATCGTAACTGCAATGATCTGCCGCTGCATTTTTTCAAGCGTTGATACCGCTCTCACGGTCAGCAGCATGATGAACGGCGAATACGGTATTGACGACGTATGCCTGAGCACCTTGTCGCTTGTAAATAATCAGGGAATCAAATGCAAAGTCCCCACTCCTCTTACTCAAGGGGAAATGGCTCTTCTTAGAAAGAGTGCCGACAACCTTAAATCGGTTATAAAAGGACTTGAAATATAAAAATTTGCGAAAGGAATGAGCGAGTTATGATATACAGTTATTATCCCGGCTGTACACTCAAAACCAAAGCCAAGGATCTCGATATATACGCCAGAAAATCCGCCGAGGCTCTTGGTATCACTCTTGAGGAATTGCCCGAATGGCAGTGCTGCGGTGGAGTTTATCCTATGGGAAGCGACGAAATCGCTCCAAAACTCTCATCTGTCAGAGCTCTTGCAGCGGCACGTGACAAAGGGCAGACTCTTGTAACTATGTGTTCGGCCTGTCATCATGTTATAAAACGTACAAACTATGACATGAAAAACGACGCCAACATGAACTTCAAAGCAAACAATTACCTTGCTCTTGAAAATCCGTATAACGGAGAGGCAGAGGTCATTCACTTCCTTGAGCTTCTTCGCGATAAGATCGGATTTGACAAGCTTAAAGAAGCCGTTAAAAATCCGCTTACCGGAAAGAAAATCGGTGCTTATTACGGCTGCCTGCTTCTTCGTCCAGGAAAACAGCTCGGCTTTGATAATCCCGAAAATCCGACTATTATCGAAGATTTCATTCGTGCTCTCGGAGCTGAACCGGTCGTTTATCCGTATCGCAATGAATGCTGCGGCGGATATATCACCATGGAGGATGAAGATCTTCCAAAAGCAAAGGTAACGAATATAAATGACTCGGCCAAAAGTGCAGGAGCAGAAATGCTTATCACCGCTTGTCCGCTTTGTATGTACAACCTTAATCACAACGCACAAAACGGACTGCCGGTTTATTACTTCACCGAAATTCTCGCCGAAGCTCTCGGCGTAAAGGAGGAGGACAAATGAGCAATACAAACGCTAACCTCTCTGAGGAAATAATCCGCATTGCCGGTGTTAACCCAAGAAAGTGTATGAAATGCGGAAAATGTTCAGGCACATGTCCTGCTTACGGCGAGATGGAATATCATCCCCATCAGTTTGTCGCTATGGTTGAACAGGGCAAAATCGAGCCTCTTATGAATTCAAAGAGTCTTTTTATGTGTCTTTCATGTCTTGCCTGCGTTGAACGCTGTCCAAGAGGTGTTGAACCTGCAAAGTTTGTTGAAGCTGTCCGTCTTTCGGTCATTCGCCAGCAGGG
The DNA here is from genome assembly GCA_902490145.1 of uncultured Oscillospiraceae bacterium. Lineage (GTDB taxonomy): Bacteria > Bacillota > Clostridia > Oscillospirales > Acutalibacteraceae > UMGS1484. Next base: position 31,134 of record CABUCT010000001.1, on the reverse strand, counting down.
TCAAAACCACATGAAACAAGATGACATTCCGTCACTTCTCAATGATGATCTGCCCCAACAGGCAATCGTCAGCGTTATGAGAAAACACAGTAAGTAAGGAGGAAAAAGCTAATGCAGAGAATAGGTGTATTTGTCTGCTGGTGCGGAAGCAACATTGCCGCAACCGTAGACGTTAAAAAAGTTGCAGAAGAACTCGGGAAAGAGCCCGGTGTTGTTTTTTCCGCCGACTATCAATATATGTGCTCTCAGGCAGGTCAGGATCTTATTAAAAATGCCATTAAGGAACATTCTCTTACCGGTGTAGTTATTTGCTCCTGCTCACCCCGTATGCACGAAGCAACTTTCAGAAAAGCTGCCGCATCTGTCGGACTTAACCCATATATGGTCGAGGTTGCAAATATCCGTGAACAGTGTTCATGGATCCATAAGGATATGGAGATTGCCACCGAAAAGGCCATCATTCTTGGTCGTGCAGCTATTGCAAAGGTTCATCTCAATGCTCCCCTCACCGCAGGAGAAAGCCCTGTAACCAAACGAGCTTTGGTTATCGGCGGTGGTATCGCAGGTATTCAGACTGCTCTTGATATTGCCGACGCAGGTTATGAAGTCGATATTGTTGAGAAGTCTCCAACAATCGGTGGAAAGATGGCTCAGATCGACAAAACCTTCCCGACTCTTGACTGTGCCGCCTGTATTCTGACTCCGAAAATGGTTGAGGCCGCACAAAATGAAAAAATAAAAATTTACTCTTTCAGCGAAATTGAAGAAGTCGGCGGATTCGTCGGAAACTTCAGTGTTAAAATTCGCAAGAAAGCCAGATATGTAAAAGAGGATGTATGTACCGGATGCGGACTTTGCACCGAAAAATGTCCTCAGAAAAAAGTCCCTAACGAATTCAATCTCGGACTTGATAACCGCAGAGCTATCTACATCCCGTTTGCTCAGGCAGTTCCGAAGGTCGCCCGAATTGATCCGGACTACTGCACTATGCTCAAGACCGGGAAATGCGGGGTTTGCTCTAAGGTATGTACCGCAAATGCTATTGACTACAAACAGAAGGACGAAATTATCGAACAAAAATACGGTGCTATCGTTGCCGCAACCGGATTTAATCCCATAAAACTTGATAATTATGACGAATTTGCTTATTCGCAGAGTCCCGATGTTGTAACTTCTCTTGAATATGAGCGTCTTATGAATGCTGCCGGACCAACCGGAGGAACGCTTCTCCGTCCGTCCGACAAAACCCATCCGCACACCATTGTTTTCGTTCAGTGTGTCGGAAGCCGTGATACATCAGGCTGCGGAAAAGAGTATTGCTCAAAGATTTGCTGCATGTATACTGCAAAACACGCAATGCTGACTCGCGAGAAATATCCGGACACAGATGTTTATGTATTCTATATAGATGTTCGTACCCCTGGAAAGAACTTTGACGAGTTCTATCGCCGTGCAGTTGAAGAATACGGTGTTCATTACATAAAAGGCATGGTGGGAAAGGTTGCTCCACATGACGGAAAGCTAACCGTTCAGGCCTCTGATCTTATAATGAATGAACAACTTCACATTGAAGCCGATATGGTTGTGCTTGCCGCTGCTATCGAGCCAGACAAGTCCGCCCGCTCGATTGCGACAAAGCTTACTGCCAGCATGGATACTAACGATTTCTTTACAGAGGCTCATCCAAAGCTTCGTCCGGTCGAAAGTCCCACTGCGGGCGTATTCCTTTCGGGCGTTTGCCAAGGACCTAAAGATATTCCTGAAACGGTTGCTCAGGCTTCGGCTGCTGCCGCAAAGGTTATCGGGCTTCTTTCAAAAGATAAGCTTACCTGCAATCCATGCGTTGCTCATTCCAACGAGATGACCTGTAACGGCTGCTCGGCTTGTGCCAACGTTTGTCCCTATGGTGCTATTTCTTATATAGACAAGGAATTCCGCCTCGGCGGTGGCAAAACCGAAACAAGAAGAGTGGCTTCGGTCAACGAAGCTGTATGTCAGGGCTGCGGTGCTTGTACTGTTACCTGCCCGTCAGGAGCTATGGACCTTAAGGGATTCTCAAATAAACAGATTATGGCGGAGGTAGATGCAATATGCAAATAAATGACAGCAAAGAATTCACCCCGAAAATTGTTGCTTTCTGCTGCAACTGGTGTTCATATGCAGGGGCGGATCTGGCCGGAACCAACCGTCTTAACTATCCCGCAAATGTAAAAATAATTCGTGTGCCTTGCTCCTGCCGTGTAAACCCGATATTCATTTTAAGGGCTTTTCAGCGTGGTGCAGACGGTGTTATCATGTGCGGATGCCATCCCGGCGATTGCCACTATACAACCGGAAACTATTATGCAAGACGCAGAATGACTTTGCTTTTCGGTATGCTTGACTATCTCGGAATCGAGAGGGGACGTACCCGTGTTGAATGGGTTTCTGCTGCTGAAGGTGCAAGATTTTCTACAGTTATGAACGACTTTGTAAAAACTGTGACCGAGCTTGGTCCGAATAAGAGATTGGAGGATTTGAGATGCAAGAAATCTTTGACCGAATGAAATCAAAGGCTCAAGAGCTTTTGTCCTCCGGAGAAGTAGCTCGTGTTGTCGGTTGGAAAAACGGAGAGTTCTTCTATGATCCCACACCTGCTGTGTTTACCTCTGCTGATCAGCTCGATGATTTTGTGTATAATGGATTTTGCGGTGCAAATCTCAGTAAATATCTCATAAAAGAGTCCAAAAAAGATGGTAAAACCGCTGTTTTCCTTAAACCATGCGATACATACAGCTTAAATCAGCTGATTAAAGAACATCGCGTTGACCGCGAAAAAATTTATGCTATCGGCATTCACTGCGGTGGAAAGCTTGACGTTGAAAAGCTCCGCAAGATGGGGATTACAGGTATTACATCTATTGACGAGGATGGAGACACGCTCGTTGTTCATACACTTTACGGTGACAAACAGGTTTCCCGCAGAGATGCACTTCTTGATCGCTGCTGTGTATGCAAAGGCCGCACCCACGTTGTTCAGGATGAACTTATAGTTAAAGATGAAACTCCCGATAATTCATGGAAATCCGATCGCTTTGAAATAGTTGAGAAACTTGAAGCCATGACTCCGGACGAGCGTTTTGAATTTTGGAGAGGTGAGCTTTCAAAATGCATTCGCTGCAATGCCTGCCGCAATGTATGCCCTGCCTGTACCTGCACAAACTGTGTGTTTGACAATGCTGAATCAGGAATTGCTTCTAAAGCTCCGGTTGACAGCTTCGAAGAAAATTGTTTCCACATTATCCGTGCATTCCATGTTGCCGGTCGCTGCACCGACTGCGGAGAGTGTTCAAGAGTTTGCCCTCAAAACATTCCGCTTCATTTGCTTAATCGCAAATTTATCAAAGATATTGACAGCTTTTACGGTGAATATCAGGCGGGTTCTGATGACGAAGTCCGCACCCCACTCACCAGCTTCACTCAAAATGATGTTGAGCCCTCTGTGGTTTCGGATAAAGGAGGCGACAACTAATGCTTAAAATTTCAAAAGAAAAATTAAATTCATTATTTGAAACAATCGCAGCCGACGAAGAGCTTTATCTTCCGATTGAAAAGAGCGGAAATGTTGATTTCTTCAAATGGGATGCTGATTCAAAGGTTCGCCTTGATATTCTTCATACAAATCGCTCTCCGAAGGATCTTTTCTTCCCGCAAAGCGAAAATCTTATGGCTTTCAAAACCGAGGGTAAAAAGATTGAGGTTATTGACAACCGCGATGAAACCAAAGATTTTGTAGTTTTTGGTGTTCGTGCCTGCGATGCAAAGAGTTTTGACGTGCTTGACCGTGTTTTCCTCAGTGATCCGGTTGATTCATATTATGAAAACCGCCGCAAAAAAGGCACTGTTGTCACTCTCGCTTGTTCAGCTCCTGAAGAAACCTGTTTTTGCAACGTGTTCGGCATTGATGCAACCGATCCTAAAGGCGATGCCGTAACCTATATTACCGATGATGCTCTTTATTTCGAAGCAATAACCGAAAAGGGTAAGGCTTTGGAAAATAAAATTTCCGGATTGTTTGAAGCTTGCGATAATTCTGCTGTAGAAACACAGAAAAAAGCAACTTCCGAAATTATGAAAAAGCTTCCTCTCTCCGATCTGTCGCTTGAAGGCTTTGGCAGCGAAGAAGTTATGCTTGAAAAATTCAATTCTCCCGAATGGGCAACTCTTTCGGAATCATGTATCGGATGCGGAACCTGCACATTTGTTTGTCCGACTTGCCAGTGCTATGATATCCGCGACTATGACACCGGTCACGGTGTTCAAAGATATCGCTGCTGGGATTCCTGCATGTACTCCGACTTTACCAAAATGGCTCACGGAAACCCCCGCACAAGCCAGCTTGAACGCTTCCGTCAACGCTTTATGCATAAGCTTGTGTACTATCCGGCAAACAATGAAGGACTTTATTCCTGCGTCGGATGCGGAAGATGTGTTGCAAAGTGTCCTATTTCTATGAATATTGCAAAGGTTATCAAAAAGTTAGGGGGTAAAAAATAATGTCTGTTAACGAAACTCTTATTCCGCACATCGGTGTTGTTACAGATGTTCGCATCGACACTCCCGATGTAAAAACCTTCCGCGTCAATTCCCTTGACGGAGGAAAATGTTTTGAGCATATTCCCGGTCAATGTGCTATGCTCTCTATTCCGGGTGTCGGAGAGGCTATGTTCTCAATTACTTCATCTCCCACAAACACTGAGTTTATGGAATTCAGCATCAAAAAATGCGGATGTCTTACCGAATGGCTTCACCAAATGGATGTTGGGCAGCAAATCACCATTCGCGGACCTTATGGAAACGGCTTCCCTGTTGATACTGCATTTAAGGGCAAAGATCTGCTCTTTGTTGCCGGCGGCATCGGTCTTGCTCCGCTTCGTTCGGTTATTAATTATGTCCGTGATAACCGTGAAAACTATGGCACTGTTGACATTGTTTATGGTTCAAGAAGTAAGGATGACCTTGTGGATTATGATGAAATCATAAGTGAATGGAGCAACGAGGACGGCATAAATGTTCATCTCACCATTGACCGTGAACAGGAAGGCTGGGACGGACACGTCGGTTTTGTTCCGAACTATGTCAAGGAACTTGGCTTTGACACAAACAAAACCGTTATCATATGCGGTCCGCCTATTATGATTAAGTTTACCCTTGCAGGTCTTATGGAACTCGGGTTTGACAAAACTCAGGTTTTCACCACAATGGAACTCAAAATGAAATGCGGTGTCGGCAAATGCGGCCGCTGCAACATCGGCTCTAAATACGTTTGCAAAGACGGTCCGGTCTTCCGCTGTGACCAAATCGACGAGATGCCAGATGAATATTAAGAGAGGTTTTGAAATATGGAACAGAAAATGGTAAATGTATTTCTGATGGGCAAAAAATACGAAGTCCCGTCAAGCCTGACTATCATGGGTGCTATGGAATATGCCGGATATCAGCTGGTGAGAGGCTGCGGATGCCGTAACGGCTTTTGCGGAGCCTGTGCCACTATATATCGCATAAAGGGTGATCGCGAACTCAAGGTTTGTCTCGCCTGCTCAACACAAGTTGAGGACAATATGTATGTTGCAACACTCCCCTTTTTCCCGCTTATTAAACAGGTTTATGATATTGAAAAGATTTCCCCAAGCGAGCAGATTATGATGCAGCTTTATCCCGAAATTTACAGCTGTATCGGCTGCAATGCCTGCACAAAGAGCTGTACTCAGGGACTCAATGTTATGCAGTATATCGCCTATGCTCAGAGAGGTGAATACGAAAAATGTGCTGAGGAATCCTTTGACTGCGTAATGTGCGGTGTTTGTTCTTCACGCTGCCCCGCAGGTATTTCTCATCCGCAGGTGGCAATGCTTGCCCGCAGACTTAATGGTAAATATCTTGCTCCCAAAACAGAGCATCTTGAAAACAGAGTGAAAGAAATCAAAAACGGCGATTTCAAGGAGCTTCTCGAGGACCTTATGCAGAAACCTATTGAAGAAATGAAAGAACTCTATAATACCAGAGAGATCGAGAAATAAGGAGGTTGTTTTATGTATCCAAGTGAATTACAAAAATCCATAAAAAAGGTTGAAGATGCACGCGTAAAGAACGCTGAGTTTGAACCGAGAAGAATGACCGCTGAGGAAAAAGAAACCCTCCTTGCTACATATCATCCCGACTATAAAAAGGAGGAATTTGCAACTCTCACAGTCGGTCCCAACAAGGGTGAAAAAGTTCCGACAGAGCTTGCCGCTTTGCTTCAGGGTCATAGTCGTGTTATTGACAAAGACATTGATCTTGAAAATCCTGATTATGATGTTGATGTTCTTATCATCGGTGGCGGCGGTGCAGGTTCTTCTGCTGCTATTGAGGCCGATAACAACGGAGCAAAAGTAATGATTGTTACAAAGCTTCGTATCGGTGACGCAAACACCATGATGGCTGAGGGTGGAATCCAGGCTGCAGACAAGCCAAACGACAGCCCTGCACAGCATTATCTTGATGCTTTCGGCGGCGGACATTTTGCTGCAAAGCCGGAACTTCTTTACAAATTGGTAAACGAGGCTCCTGAAGCGATTCAATGGCTCAACAATTTGGGTGTTGAATTTGATAAAGCTCCAGACGGAACTATGATTACCACCCACGGCGGCGGAACTTCAAGAAAACGTATGCATGCTGCAAAGGACTATTCAGGTGCCGAAATCATGAGAACGCTTCGCGATGAAGTTCTTAACCGTGAGATTCCTGTGGTTGATTTCACCGCTGCTATCGAAATTATTCTTGATGAAAACGGCAAGGCTTCCGGTGCTGTTCTCATGAACATGGAAACCGGAGAGATTCTTGTGGCGAAGGCAAAGACCGTTATCATCGCAACCGGTGGTGCGGGACGTCTGCACTATCAGGGATTCCCGACTTCTAATCATTACGGTGCAACGGCTGATGGCTTGGTACTGGCTTATCGCGTTGGTGCAAAGCTCCTTTATGCTGATACACTTCAATATCATCCCACCGGAGCTGCTTTCCCTGAACAGATTTTCGGTGCTCTCGTTACCGAAAAGGTTCGTTCTCTCGGTGCAAAATTGGTCAACGTAAATGGTGAAGTATTTATGCATCCGCTTGAGACCCGCGATGTTTCGGCAGCTTCTATAATCCGCGAATGTTCAGACCGTAAAAATGGCGTCGAAACTCCTCAAGGAAAAGCCGTATGGCTTGATACTCCTATGATCGAGCTTAAAAACGGAGAGGGTACTATTGAAAAACGCATCCCTGCAATGATGAGAATGTTCGGTAAATATGGCATCGATATCCGCAAAGAGCCTATTCTTGTTTATCCGACACTTCATTACCAAAACGGTGGTATCGATATTTCAGACAATGGTCAGAGCGGTGTTGAAAACCTCTTTGTTGCCGGTGAGGCTGTAGGAGGAATCCACGGACGTAACCGTCTTATGGGAAATTCATTGCTTGATATTATCGTTTTCGGCCGCAATGCGGGTAAAAACGCTTCTGAAAAAGCAAAGAGTGTAAAAGTCGGAAAACTCACCCTTGACCATGTTGAACGTTTTGAGAAAGAGCTTAGTGATGCCGGTATTAAATCAGATGTGAAATCACCGAAGCTTCTTCCGAACTACGCAAGAAAATAATTATTATACCGGTGGGCGGATCTTACCGCCCGCCGTTTTGAGGAGAAACAGAAAAATGGTATATATAGGTTCTGTTATGCACAGCCTGCTCACAACTTTGTTTTTTATTTTTATTATTGCTATGGTCGGCTATCTTTTGGGCGGCATTAAAGTAAAAGGTATTTCACTTGGAACTGCCGGAGTACTGCTCATGGCTCTTGTATTTGGTATATTTGCACACTATGTTAACGCTATCCAAATTGGAGACACAACCATAACATTTTGGAACGACAGCTTGAAATCAAGTTTTGGTTTAGTTTCTAATATAGGAACTGCGTTGTTCGTCACAGCGGTCGGACTTATTGCCGGACCGAAGTTTTTCCGCAGCTTTAACAAGAAAAGCGTTTCTTATTTGGCTCTTGGAGCTATCATAATCACTATCGGATTTGTAGTAATGTCAATTACAGTTGCTTTAGGTGTTGAACCCGCCATGGCAATCGGACTTTTGACCGGTGCACTCACAAGCACCCCTGGACTTTCTTCGGCAAAAGAAGTATTTGCGGGTACCGATGGTGAAAGTCTTGTAACAGCGGGGTATGGCATTGCTTATATCTTCGGCGTGCTTGGTGTTGTTCTTTTTGTTCAGATAATTCCCCGACTTCTTAAGGTCGATATAAAAAAAGAGCGTGAACAGTTTGAAGCCGCAAATAGTGTTACAATCCCTGAATCAAAGGGCAAAAGAATTCAGCTTGATTCGCTTGGATTTTTCCCATTTATGGCTACTGTAGCACTCGGAATAGTTCTCGGAAGTATCAAAATCCCAGGAATTAATTTCTCGCTCGGATCATCCGGCGGAACGCTTATTATGGGTCTTATTGTCGGTCACTTCGGTCACTTCGGTTCGATTGATATGAGAATAAACAAAAACACACTCAACGTTTTCCGAGAGCTTGGACTTATGCTCTTCCTTATCGGAGCAGGAGTTCCCGGAGGAGTTAACTTTGTCAACAACTTTAAGCCATCCTATTTTGTATATGGAATCATAATGACCACACTTCCGATGGTTATCGGATTCATAATCGCAAAATATGTTTTCAAGCTCAGCATTTTCAACAATCTCGGATCTATCACCGGTGGTATGACAAGTACACCGGCACTGGGTACACTTATATCGGTGGCCGGCACGGACGACGTTGCATCAGCTTATGCTGCAACATATCCGATTGCACTTGTTTTTATTGTTGTCGCTTCAAAGATATTCGGAATGGTAGTTTGATCAGATTATTAAAATAGAAGGTCTTGTATTATCAAGTCTGCAAATATTAGCAAGTCTATAAAATAATTTAAAAAGGTGTGGCTCTAAACCTGAGTCACACCTTTTTATTATTTTCAGCTAAGACAAAGATTTTACTCGCTGTTGCAATTAAGCAGCAATTAAGATCTATCAGATATCGTTAGACCGGCGTTAATAAATTCGGATCAATCTGTCCAAAAAATATTCACGCCGGTCTAACTTCATGAGGAGAGTATGAAAAAGATGTTGTCTAAATTAATTTGGGTATATGTACCCGGAGATAGTATTTTCAACTAAATATTTGGTTCCCGTTTGGGAACGCTCTATTGAACGTTCCCGCCTGTAATTTTTCAGGTGAAAGCACGGGATAGCTTTCTCATTTTATTCAAGGACGAACGCCATAAGACTTATGGCCTTACAAGGATCAGAGTGTGCAAACTTTCTTTAGCATGTCATCTCCTTGTTACATCGCCGGGACGATAAAATAAGGGGAATATTATATTTTTCAAGTGATGACATATTTAGAATGTTTGCTTTTAAACTCAGTCCGCAGCAGTATGTTATCTGCCGTGCGTTGCCCTAGTCATTGGCTGTACCAAGAGTCATTTTTACCGAATAGGTTCTACCTGCACGGTAAACCGTAAGAGTAACCTCTTGATTGGGACTGCATTTCAATTTCTCGCTGTTAAAGGCAGAGTAACTGGTAACTGACGTGCCATTGAATTCGGTAATAATATCACCTTGTTCAATACCCGCATTGTCGGCAGGGCTTCCGTCAACAACTCGTGAAACCACAACACCCGCGGGATATCCCATCATTTTAAGAGTGTTAGAGTCATATCGTGTATTTATCTCAACTCCGACATATGGAGTAGGAGCATCTTCATTTTGAATAATACGGGTGCATATTTCCACAACACTGTTTACCGGAATTGCGAATCCCATTCCTTCATAATCAGAAGACGCCATTTTGGCACTGTTTACACCGATAAGCTGACCATTGCTGTTTACAAGAGCACCGCCTGAGTTTCCAGGATTAATAGCCGCATCGGTTTGTATCAGGTTTATTTCTTTTGTATTTTCAAGCTGCAAAACACGATCAAGCCCACTGATTATTCCCTTGCTGACCGAGCCCATGAAGGTGATGCCGCCTGGATTGCCGACTGCAATAGCAGTCTGTCCGACTTTAAGTGCAGAAGAATCACCGATTTCAATGGCGGTAAGTCCGCTGCTGTTTATTTTGATAACTGCAAGGTCGGAGCTTACATCGTATCCTGTCACCGATGCATCAATTCCGGTTTCAATATCGGTTGGCAGATACACTTTTATTACACCGTTTGACTCAACTGCAGCGGAAATCACATGATAATTTGTGATTATATATCCGTCGGAAGAGTATATTATTCCGGAACCTTGGCTTGACTGTTCGGAATTTCCGTAAAAAAAGTTGCCCACAGTGTTTGTGACCACGATTCCTACCACAGAAGGGCTCACACTTTCTGCAACCGCTTCAACAATCGCTTCATCAGTGCTGTCAGATATTATGGAAGTTCTGTTGTTTGTAACTGAACTATCGGTTTCGCTTGTGTTTGAAGAACCTCTGTTCCCGATCAACCGACCTGCTCCTGTTCCGAATACAAAAATAGTTGCGGTGATAAGACTTGCAACCAAGGCGGATATAAGACAAGAAATAAATACACTTTTAGTTGTTACCGGCTTAGGAATTTTCTTATCTGCGGAGAAGTTGTTTTCTGAAAACCCGCCATTTGGAGAAACAGGATACAAATTTTGAGGCGTATTATTTTTGCTCTCATGAAACGGAGGAGTGTAACTTTTTTCTTCGTGTGATCCCGAATATCCGTAATAAGGCTGATCGGAATATTTGAAATCCTCTTTGGAATCGGTTTCAGAGATATCAGCTTTGGTATCTTCTTTTTTGTTGTCTTTTATATCTTCATTATTATAATTAAAGTCGTCCATATAAATGCTCCTTTAATTTTTTATGTTTTATTATTCCCCGCATATGCTGCAATAAAAACGGTGGGTTTTGAAATAAATAATTTGTTCGGTTTTTATCATGCATCATGAGAAAAGTCTGTAGACATTTTTCTTTTAAGTAACTGTTATCAATTAAGCTATGGTTATAATATACATTAAGGTTATGAATATATCTTTAAGAAACCTAAAACAAATATTATATTTTCAAAAAAAAGACTGCCGGAGATATCAAATGATATCTCCGGCAGCTTTTTGCCGTTTACAGCCGATTAGCAGCCGCAGCCACAATCGTTGTTGTTGTTGCATCCGCATCCATTGCCGCAGTTTGAGCCTAAGAGCAGGATGATGATAAGGATGATGATCCAGCAGTTTCCGTTACCAAAAAAGTTACACATATCGTTTTTCCTCCTTTCCAGCCTTCATTGTCATTCTATGCCCAGAACCGGAAAGGTGTTACGAAAAGATCTTAGGTTTTAAAAAATTCTTTCAGCAATCTGCAAAACGCCGTTTTAAAAGTTATTTTATCTACTGCCTTTGCCGCCAACACATCACTTTCTCCAATTATTTCGCCATCGAGCAGGAAACTGACTTTCCCAAGCAACTGACCTGCTGAAACAGGTGCATTTACGCTTTCGGCCATATTTATCTTTATCTCAATATTATTTGCCTTTCCTTTTTTAAGCAAAAAACTTTTTTCCCTATCAAAGGTTATGTCTGCTGTACTCTCTAAACCATGGTTTATCATCACGGTTTGGAAAGCAGTTTCGTCAAGTGTTTTTTTCGTAAGCTCGAATGCACCGAATCCGTAATTAAGCAATGCCTTTGCCGACGAAAACCTCTTATCGCTTGTTTCGCCGTCCAGAATTACCGCAACAAGCTCCATGCCGTTTTTTTGAGCAGATGCTGCCACGCAGTATCCTGCTTTATCGGTAGTGCCGGTCTTAAGTCCTGTGGCTCCTTCATAAAAACGCACAAGCTTATTGGTGTTTACAAGCTGAGTTTTTCCGTCACGAAGATAGTCCATCCAAATGGTCGAATAATTTTTTATTAAATCATGTTTCAAAAGCTCACACGACATTTTCGCTATATCTGCCGCTGTGCTGAAATGTCCGTCGACATCCAGCCCACATGCATTTTTAAAACATGTTGAATCCATCGAAAGTTCTTTGGCTCTGCTGTTCATCATCATAACGAAACCTTCTTCACTTCCGCCGATATGCTCAGCTAGTGCTACCGCCGCGTCATTCGCAGATGCGACTGTTACGGCTTTAAGCATCTCATCCACGGTCATCGTTTCGCCGGGCTTTAACCAAATTTGAGATCCGCCCATGGAACTTGCGTGTTCACTCGCCGTTACCTTATCAGTAAGAGCAAGCCTTCCCGAGTCAATCGCCTCAACACACAAAAGCAACGTCATGATTTTTGTGATAGAAGCAGGCGAACGTGTTTCATTTTCATTTTTTGCATACAGAATTTTACCGGTCGACACTTCTGCAAGTACACCGCAGGTTGCATTGATTTCAATCTCATCGGTCTGAACTGCTTCACTGAGTACCGACGCAGTTTCAAAGTTATCATACATTCCCTCACTTACATATTCAGTTGCCGGTGCGGAAACTTCAGCCTCGTCGGCAAAACATACCGAGTAGGTTACTGCAACCGAAAATGCCAATACAAAGCAAATTATTTTTCGCATTTATATGCCCCCATAAAACCAATATATATTTTCACGGCAACTGTTTGAAATGTTAAATTACCGCAAATCAAGATTTAATCCAAATAGGGAGAAAAGTCTGAAAATGAAGTTCTTTTGTGAAATACAATGTAAAAATGCTCGTCAAGCACCAGCTTAAAAGTAGTTTTTATTTTGTCTTTCAGCAAAAATTTATTCATTTCAGATAAAAAACAGTTTTGTAAGACAAAAAATTTTCTTAGTCAAGGTTGAAAAACGAAAGAATATTGCAGTATTCCAAGGCTTTTGAACAAGCATAAGATTAATCTTGTTTACAAAATCTTTTATCCTTATCTGGCTTAAACCTATATCAAAATATGAAAAATTTAATCGGTTTATGTTTTCAGGTTGTATGATTTCGTGCAACTTGTTCTTTTTTTGTCTGCTGAAATAGGAGGGATTGAATGAAAGATTATAAATTAACACCCAAAGAAAAACAATTTTGTGCCGATTTCGCCCTTACAAATAATCTCAGGGAAGCAGCGTCACGTGCCGGATTTCGTATATTCCCCGAAAGAGCCGGACTTAAAATTTTGCAGAAAGAAGCCGCTGTTTCGGAAATAAAAAGGCTGAAAAGTAAAATGGAACTGTCGTCAGTGGATGCGGCAAGTGGACTCAAAAGAGTTGCATTTGGTTCTGTGACCGATGCGGTGAAGCTTCTTTTTGCCGAAGATATCACCGATGAACAGCTTGAAACGCTTGATCTTTTCAGCATATCTGAGATCAAAAGACCAAAAGGCGGCGGAATGGAAATAAAATTTTTTGACAGGGTAAAGGCTTTGGAAAAGCTGTCTGAAATTTCGTCCAATCAAGAAGACGCTCCTGTTCAATCGTTTTATGATGCAATTATTAAAGGAGCAGATGCTTTGAACGGCACAGAGTGCGACATATGAAATATGCACCTTTTTCAAAAAAGCAGCTCGCTGTTTTAACATGGTGGTGCAATAACAGCAAGTACAAGGACTGCGATGCCGTTATATGTGACGGTGCGGTGAGATCCGGAAAAACCCTTTGTATGTCGGTTTCTTTCGTTTTATGGGCTTTTTGGCAATTTAACAATTCGGATTTTGCGATCTGCGGAAAAACCGTGACTGCACTCAAAAGGAACATTATTTTGCCCCTGTCAGCTGAACTCAGAGAGATCGGATTTGAATGTAACATCAAACATTCCAAAAATTATCTTGAAGTACGGCGGGGGACAAACACTAACCGCTTTTATTTTTTCGGAGGAAGAGACGAATCTTCAGCGGCACTTATTCAGGGTATGACCCTTTCGGGAGCACTTCTTGATGAAGTAGCTCTTATGCCTCGTTCTTTTGTGGAGCAAACGCTGGCAAGATGTTCGGTTAATGGATCAAAATTTTGGTTTAACTGCAATCCTGAACATCCTCATCACTGGTTTTACACTACTTGGATAAAACAAACAGATGAGAAAAATGCCCTTTATCTTCATTTTACAATGGACGACAATCCCTCCCTTTCCCCTGAGATACGCAGGCGTTATCAAAGTCTTTACACAGGGGCTTTTTATGAACGGTTCATTTTAGGAAAATGGGTGGCTGCGGAAGGACTTGTCTATCAGGGTTTTTCGGAAGAAAAGCATACAGAAGTTCTGGAAACTTGCGGATATGACGAATATTATATCTCCTGCGATTACGGGACGGTGAACCCGACCTCAATGGGCCTTTGGGGAATAAAAGGCAAAATAGCATACCGAATTGATGAATACTATTATTCCTCCAGAAAACACGGAGTTCAAAAAACAGACGAGGAATATTATGACGCACTTGAATCACTTGCAGGAACACGAAACATTATTTCGGTAATTTGTGACCCTTCAGCTGCTTCTTTTATAACCTGTATACGACGCCACGCACGGTTCAAGGTCATTCCTGCAAAAAACAATGTGGCAGACGGTATTCGTCTTGTTGCAGATGCACTCAGAGAGAATAGAATTGTGATTTCTAAAAAATGTGCTGATACCATCCGGGAATTCGGACTTTACAGATGGGACAGCGGCAGTGTAAAAGACAAACCCATAAAAGAAAATGACCACGCAATGGATGATATAAGATATTTTGTATCTACGGTGCTTTATCGTGAACAGGACGATTTTGCAGCGGTTTCGGTCGAACGGTAAAAAACAAAAAGCAGGAATTATTACCTGCTGTACATACATTGTATGAAATTTCATTTTATATAGATATTTTTTTATAAGGAGAACAGAATGAAACCATTTGATTTTTTTAAGCGAAAACAGACTGAGCCGCAATCAAAGACAACTGCATTGCAGATTCCACGTGAAAAATCCGTGATGTTTTCGGCACTGGACAGGTATATCCCGCTTTGCCGTCCGGAATATCGGCTTTATGATTCAATTCGAGAGGGTGTACCGATAGTAGATGCCGCTCTTTCAAAAATTGTTTCTTTATCCGGCGGAATAACAGCCGTATGCCGTGACAAATCTGCTCAAAAAGAACTGGATCATTTTCTTGAGACCGTTCCGGTCGGAGATTCAATGTCGGGAATAGAAGCCTTTGCGGCACAGCATTTGGATCAGCTTCTTATGTACGGGACAGCAGTAGGCGAGATCGTGCCGTCTGTTTCGGGAAACACCATAGCGGCTTTATATAATGCTCCTCTTGACTGCATTGAAATCAGTCGCAATGAAAAAAACGGAGGGCTTTCGTATTTTACACGATGTGCCGGTGAAGCAAAACCGGTCAAATATCCTCAGTTTCTTGTTACAAGTGCCTTGAACCCCCGTGCAGGACAAATCTGCGGTAATTCTCTGCTTAAAAGTCTGCCATTCGTAACTCAGGTGCTGACTAAAATATTTGATACTATCAGAGTTAATTTTGAACGGGCGGGGAACCTCAGATACTCGGTCATTTACAAACCGTCAAATGATTCAGCCGACCGCACCTTTGCAAAAGACCGTGCACAGCAGATCGCCGAACAATGGTCAAAAGCTATGCGTGACAACGCCAGCGGCAAAGTCAGCGATTTTGTGGCAGTGGGAGATGTGCAGATAAAGGTTATAGGCTCCGACAGTCAGATACTTGACTGCGAGATTCCTGTTCATCATATGCTTGAGCAAATTGTTGCACGGCTTGGTATTCCTCCGTTTATGCTCGGACTTTCATGGAGTTCCACTGAACGGATGTCCGCCCAGCAATCCGACATGCTCACAAGTGAGATTTGGGGATACAGAAGAATTATTATGCCTGCGATCCGCAAGATTTGCCGTATGTGGCTTATGCTTAACGGATATGATCCGGAAGTTGAAGTTGATTTTGAAAACATTTCACTACAGGATGAGGTAGAACTGGCTAAAGCTCAGCTTTATCGCATGCAGGCAAAACAGATAGAACAAAATTTAAACCGGCAGTAACATTCTTATTTTGATTTATTGCTGCCTTTATATGAAAGGATTGATTTAATGAAGGAAGGATTTGTGTCAAATGTTTCCGGCACTCCTACCGAACAGGAGCTTGAAAAAATAAACAAGCTTTCCCGAAGAATACTGTCTCCCGAAGAAGTTTTTGTCTTTTCGGTGATCCTTTGCGACAACGAAGTTGACAGAGACTTTGAACGGTTCAGCGATGATATGCTGCAAAAACTTGCCACTCTTTTTGTGGGGAAAACAGGTATTTTTGACCATTCAATGAAAGGCCGAGATCAGGTCGCAAGAATTTTTGAATGTGAGGTCGAAAGGGTTGAAGGTCAAACAACAAAAAGAGGCGACCCTTATGTTCGTTTGAAGGCTCGTGCCTATATGCCCAATAGCATCAGAAATAAGGATATTATTCTTGAAATTGATGCGGGCATCAAAAAAGAGGTCAGTGTGGGCTGCTCTGTCAGCTCAGTACACTGCTCGGTTTGCGGGGCTGATATGCGTACTTCTCATTGTGAACACAAGAAAGGCAGATTTTATCGCAAAGACGGTGTTAAACAGCTTTGCCACCATGTACTCAGCGATCCGACTGACGCTTATGAATGGAGCTTTGTCGCCGTTCCCGCTCAGCCGAAGGCAGGTGTGGTCAAAGCATTTAATTGCAATAAAAAAGGAGGATTTGAAAAGTTGAACAGAGAGGATATCATAAAATCTCTGAATGAAGGAAATGTTTCGCTTGAAAAAGATGAGGCTAATGCACTTTACAGTTATATAAACGAGCTTAAAGAATTTGCCGAAGCAGGCAAAAAACAGCTTGATGTTATTAAAAAAGAGGTATCACGCCTCGGAGGTATTGCCGAGCCGGAACTTGGGGTCTCATTTTTTGAAAAGTTAACAAGCAATCTTGATTTCGATCAGCTTTCAGCTTTGAAAAAGGCTTTTGAAAAAAGAACGGCTAAATTTTTCCCCCCTGCAAGACAGCTTGATGCTGTTAAAGAACAAAATGAAAATTCCACAAACACAAAATTTATTATTTAAGAAAGGTTGTTTTTATGTCTTACGAAAATATTACACTTGAAAAAGGGATGTACAATGTTAAAGGCGGTATTACCGCCGCTCTTGAATCTATTGACCCGTCGGAAAATTACGCCGACACTCCTCTTGCAGGTCTTGATGCTTATCAGCGTCAGCTTAAACGTTTTGATATTAAGGTTTCAGGTCCTTCATCAGACACAGTGGAAAAGTTCTTTTCTACTTCTTCATCTGCAGCACTCTTCCCCGAATATCTTACCCGTTCGGTAAAAAGCGGATTTATCGGTTACGATTTGCTTTCTCAGATTGTTGCAACCACCACTCACATCAACAGCATGGATTACCGCAGTATTATAAGTACTCCTGCTGATTCTGATCTTAACTTAAGTGAAGTTGAGGAAGGCACTGCTATTCCCGAAACCAGCATCAAAATCAAGGACAAGCTTGTAAATCTTAAAAAGCACGGAAGAATGCTTGTTGCATCATATGAATCTCTTAAGTTCCAACGCCTTGACCTTTTCACTGTAGCATTGAAACAGATCGGTGCTCATATTGCATCCCAGCAGTTTGACGATGCAATAAGCGTTTTGGCGAAGGATGCCGGAGAGGTTACCCGCACTTCAAATGCAAAAATTCTTTTCACTGATTTTGTGAATCTTTGGAAAGCACTTGCACCATATGAAATGGGCACTGTGATTATGTCCCCTGATGTTATTGCTCAAATGCTGAGTATGTCAGCATTCCAAGATCCCGATTTCGGTTTTAAATTCGGAAATAACCACGGATTTGATACAAATCTGGGATTTAAGATTATCAACGCACGAAACAGTACAAACAGTATAATAGCATTTGACAAGAATTATGCTCTTGAAATGGTAGTGGCTTCTGATATTGAAGTTGACAGCGATCGACTTATTGATCGTCAGCTTGAAAGGGCAACTATAACATCTATCGCAGGTTTCTCAAAAATCATTGATAATTCGGTTAAAAAACTCGTTAACGTTGTTACAAATGAGGGTTAAGCCTCTATGGATCTTATGCTGGTTTTTGACATTTTTCTGTCTCTTACAGGTCTTGAAAAAGAGGATGCTATAAAATGGATAGATACCTGTCGCTCAGCTGCTGATAGTATTTCTGCCGACCTGAAGGAGGACTGCGATATTTCAAATAACATGAGTTCTTTGACTTATGCCGCTGCTGCATGTGCATTTTATGAATATGTTCTTATAAGTTCATCATTTGACGGCAACACCTCTTTTAAGGCAGGAGATTTGTCTATCAGAGACTCAGCTTCCGAACGTATTTCGGCATCACGACAGCTGCGGGATGAAGCTTTAAAACGCATAAGCCGTCTTATGAAGAATGGAGACTTTGAATTTGTGGCGATACAATGCTGAAATTAACTAAAAGTAAAATTGATAAATTTATCAACCAATACGGAAGCAATGTTCGTCTTTCAACCACCGAAGAAAATATTTCGGATTATTTCAAAGCCTTCGTTCAGCCGCTGAGGTACAAAAATAAAATGTACCTCGACGGCGTTCGATCACGTGCCGGATATATTGATCAATCTCACTACCTTTATATTGGACCGTCCAATGTCGAAGTATGGGATTTTGACGATAACCTTCGCCTTCACATGGATGGAGCTGAATTTTTCTTTGTAAAAAAAGAAAAGGTAGTAGTAAGCGGAGAAGTTATTTATAACTGGGCAATACTCCGCTCCGTAGTAAAGGAGACACAAGATGATCAAATTTAACAACTATCTTTCAACTATTAAAAGAAAGCTTGAAAACGACGAAAATTTTAGCGATATAAGAGTCGTTTTCGGATTTTCAGGAAAAAAGAAGCCGCTTCCCATGTCAAAGCCGACAGTCGCGGTGGGACTTGAAAACTCGGTTGAAAATAGGATCGCCCCGGTTTATTCCGAAGACAATCCGTCTACTATGCTTTATAATCGGGATTGCAATATTTGCGTCAGATTTGATGTTTATGTTCCCGACTCTATGGAAGGATATAAGTGTTATGATATATTCAGCCGTATAGGTGAAATGTTTTTTGAAAATGTTAGCACCTATAAATTCACTTCAGTAAAATGCGGAGATCTTTCCTATAAAAGAGACGAAAAAGCATTCTTGCTGACCGGATTTCTTGAAATTGAAAAACGATATATTGTTTAAATTAAACCGCAAAGCCTTCGGTAATACCGAAGGCTTTGCGGTTTTAAAAAGTTATTTCACAGTAAAACAGTATAACAAAACTTTGGTGTTTTACTGTGAAAATACGATTATAATATGACAGTTTTACATAAAAATATTTATCAGCCGATAACTTTATAGCCTTGTGCTTCTACTGTTTCTTTAAGCTTTGCATCTGATACATCAGCTGAAAGCGAAACAACAGCCGTACCGGTTTCATGACTCACCTTTGCTGCTTCAACCTCGGGAAGTGCTTCAAGAACACTCTTTACTCTTGCCTCGCAGTGACCGCACATCATACCTTCAATTTTAATTGTCTTTTCCATCTTTTCTGACTCCTTTATATTTATTTTAATTGGATTGTGCTTCCTTTTTCTATCGTGCTTTGAACTGTGAACATTTAGAAAATTCAGTCTCAAAGCATTGGTAACAACGCAAAAACTGGACAAACTCATAGCTGCTGCACCGTACATGGGGTTTAGCTGCCATCCAAAAATTGAGATAAAAGCTCCCGCTGCCAGCGGTATTCCGATGACATTATAAATGAATGCCCAGAACAGATTTTCACGGATATTTGTGAGCGTTGACCGACTTAGCCGTACAGCGGACGCAACGTCAGAAAGCCTGCTGTTCATGAGTACCACGTCAGCGGCATCGACCGCAACATCCGCACCTGCTCCGATTGCAATGCCCGTGTCGGCACTTGTAAGTGCGGGTGCATCATTAATGCCATCCCCCACCATTGCCACAGTCCCCTGATTTTTAAGCTCCCGGATTACAGATTCTTTTCCGTCAGGAGAAACTCCTGCATAAACATAATCCACGCCGACCTGATTGCCGATCGCTTGTGCGGTCAGAGCATTGTCTCCTGTCAACATTATAACATATATGCCCATATTTTTTAATTCCTGCACCGCCGCCTTGCTATCCTCTTTTATTACATCTGCAACGGCGATTATACCAAGAACTTTGTCGTCTTTTGCAAAAAGCAGAGGCGTTTTGCCTTGTGACGCCAGGGTATTTGCAGTATTTTCAGTGGTTTCCGAAACAGCAACCTGCGACTTTATAAATTTCAAGCTTCCACCACGAATTTTGGACCCGTTTACAATACCTTCCACTCCGCTCCCCGAAAGGGTGACAAAATCGGTTGTTTCCGGAGGATTTATGCCCTTTTCTTCGCCCATTTTTACTATTGCAAGAGCAAGAGGATGTTCGCTTTTTTGTTCAATCGAAAATGCAAGGCTCAGAAGTTCGTCTTCAGAGATATTTTCAGAGGGTATTATTTCTGTAACAGCAGGTTCGCCTTTGGTTATAGTTCCCGTCTTATCAAGCACAACAATTTGTGTCTTTCCGGCATTTTCAAGCGAAACCGCAGTTTTGAACAAAATTCCGTTTTTTGCACCAACTCCGTTTCCTACCATAATAGCAACCGGAGTTGCAAGACCCAAAGCACACGGACAGCTTATGACAAGCACTGATATACTTCGGGCAAGTGAAAATCCCATACTCTTTCCAAGCACCATCCAAACCACAAAGGTTATTACCGCGATAGCAATAACGGCTGGGACAAACACGCCCGAAACTTTGTCAGCAATTTTGGCAATAGGAGCTTTTGTGGCAGCAGCATCACTTACCATTTTAATAATCTGAGACAAAGTGGTATCCTCGCCAACTCTTGAGGCTTCACAACGCAAATATCCCGAACGGTTTATTGTTGCAGCCGAAACAGTGTCATTCACCGTTTTATCCACCGGAATGCTTTCTCCTGTTAAAATTGATTCGTCAATTGCACCCGCACCGTCAAGAACAATTCCGTCAACCGGAACACTGTCACCCGCACGAACCACAAAAATATCACCTTTTTTAACCTGTTCAATCGGAACTTCGGTCTCTTTTTCGTCTTTGATTATTCTTGCGGTTTTTGGAGTCAAAGCCATCAAACTTTTCAATGCATTGGTCGTTTTTCCCTTTGAGCGGGCCTCCAGCATTTTTCCGAGTGTTATAAGTGCCAGAATCATTGCTGCCGATTCGAAATAAAAATCATGCATATATCCGTGAACAGCCGCCATATCTCCTTTTACCTGAGCAACCGTCATGGCAAGCAATGCATAGGTACTGTATATAAAAGCTGCTGACGAACCGAGAGATACCAGTGTATCCATGTTTGGTGCTCCAGACACAAAGCCTTTAAATCCGTTTATGAAGAATTTTTGATTTATAACCATAACTGCCGCTGATAACAATAGCTGTATAATTCCCATGGCAACATGATTGTTATCAAGAAAGGCCGGAACCGGGAACCCCCACATAGTATGCCCCATTGAAAGGTACATAAGAATTATCAAAAATCCAAGCGAAAATATCAACCGTTTTAAAAGAACCGGAGTTTCACGGTCTTTAAAGTCATCAGAAGCATCAGAGGCTGACTTTGTTTCACCTTTGATATTAGCCTTGTAACCGGCATTTTCCACCGCTTTCATTATTTCATTTGGTGAAGCTGTACCCTCAACTCCCATTGAGTTTGTAAGCAGGCTGACTGAACACGAGCTTACTCCCTCAACTGCCGAGACCGCCTTTTCCACTCTCGCACTGCAAGCGGCACAGCTCATTCCTTCGACTGTATATTGTTTCATCTTTTCACCTCATCAGCTTTTGCAAAGTGCAAACAAGTTCATCTATAGTTTCGTCTTTTCCTTCTCTTATATCCTGTGCAACACAGGTTTTTATGTGATTTTCAAGCAACGCCTTATTAAAAGCGTTAAGAGCGGCACTCACCGCCGACACCTGAATCAGAATATCGGTGCAGTAAGCACTCTTTTCCACCATTCCCTTTATACCTCGGATTTGTCCCTCGATTCGGTTAAGACGGTTTATCAGGCTTTTGTATTCTTCCTCTGTCCGATTTTTTATTTTGTGACATGCACAACATTCTTTTTCCATCGTTATTCTCCTTTAATATACCCCCTTAGGGTATTTTTATTTTAATTCCTTGAAGCATGTTTGTCAAGAGGTAGTTTTGGGTTTATTATCCTTGACGAGATACCTTTGGCTGTGGTAGAATAATATGAATAATTATATGTATGGGGTGAAATGCGTGAACTTGAAAATTGGAGATTGCGTGGTAATGAAAAAAAAACATCCCTGTGGTAACGACCGTTTCACTATTATCCGCGTCGGCATGGATATAAAGCTTGTCTGCAAAAACTGCGGGCGGGAAATTATGCTTGGCAGGACGAAAGCTGAATCGGCAATAAAACGGATTTTGGATTCGGAGGATTAATTATATGTTTGAAAAACTGTCCGAGATTGAGAAGAGATACGAGGGACTTTCAGAAGAACTGCAAAATCCCGATGTTATTTCAAATCAGGAAAATTATAAAAAACTTATGCGTGAATATAAGACCCTTACTCCAATTGTGGAAACTTTCAGAGAATACAAGGCCGCCATTGATCGGGAAAAGGACGCAAAAAAACTGCTTGAAAGCGGTGACAAAGAGATTAAAGAACTTGCTGAAGAAGAACTCTCGGAAGCTAAAGAATCGATTGCAAAACTCTCCGAAGAACTTAAGATTCTGCTTATTCCATCCGACCCGAATGATGACAGAAACGTTATTATTGAGATCCGCGGAGGTGCAGGCGGCGAAGAAGCCGCATTGTTTGCAGGCTCGCTTTACAGAATGTATAACATGTATGCCGAATCAAAAGGTTGGAAAACCGAAGTTGTCAGTGCAAACGAAACCGAGCTTGGCGGATTTAAAGAAGTCAGCTTTATGATAATGGGAGAGGGAGCCTATTCAAGGCTCAAATTCGAAAGCGGAGTTCACCGGGTTCAGCGTGTTCCCGAAACCGAAACACAGGGACGAATTCATACCTCTACCGTTACGGTGGCAGTGCTTCCCGAAGCTGAAGATGTTGAAATCGAAATAAATCCCACCGATCTTCAAATTGACACTTTCCGTTCAAGCGGTGCCGGCGGACAGCATATAAACAAAACCGAATCCGCTATTCGCATCACTCATATTCCCACCGGAACTATAGTTGAATGTCAGGACGAACGAAGTCAGCATAAAAACCGTGAAAAGGCAATGAAGGTTCTTCGCTCCCGTCTTTATGAAGTAAAGCTTCGGGAACAGGAAAGCCAAATTGCAAGCGAACGCCGGTCTCAGGTCGGAACAGGTGATCGTTCTGAAAGAATTCGAACCTATAACTTCCCTCAAAGCCGTGTGAGTGATCATCGAATCGGGCTTACGATATATCATCTTGAACAAATTCTAAATGGTGCTCTTGATGAGATTATTGATCCGCTTATTACTGCCGATCGTGCAGAAAAACTTAAAGCGGGCGAGGAATAAGACAAAGGAAGGAGAAAACTATGGCAAACACAGTCATAATAGACGCTTTTGGCGGGGACAATGCCCCGAAGTCTGTTTTGGAAGGAGCTGCCGCCGCCGTTGAAGAATTCGGGATTAATATTATTCTTACCGGAAATAAAACCGAAATTCAAAATTGTGCCGAACAAAACGGAATATCACTTCAAAATATTGAGATTGAGAATGCTGATCAAATTTTTGACATGCATGATGATCCTAAAACAATATTAAAAGAAAAGTCCGACAGCTCAATGGCAGTGGGACTGAAGCTTCTTTCCGATGGTCGAGGAGACGCATTTGTTTCGGCCGGAAGCACCGGTGCATTGGTGGTTGGAGCAACATTTATTGTAAAACGCATAAAAGGTATCAAGCGTCCTGCTATTGCAACAATAATCCCCACTCCCACATCAAAATTCCTTTTGATCGACTCAGGTGCAAATGCTGAATGTCGTGCCGAGATGCTTCTTTCTTTCGGAGTCATGGCTTCAAAATATATGGAGTTATCTATGGGAATTAAAAACCCACGTGTGGGGCTGCTTAACAATGGCGTTGAGGACACCAAAGGTGATCAGCTAAGGCTTGATACATATGATTTGCTTAAAAATTCTACACTTAATTTTGTCGGCAATATCGAAGCAAGAGACGTGATGGATAATAAATGCGATGTTCTTGTTACCGACGGTTTTTCAGGAAACATTGTTTTGAAGCTTACAGAAGGCGTCGCCATTACCTTCTTCCGTATGATAAAAAATGTTTTCTTGAAAAATATAAAAACAAAAATTGCCGCAGTTTTGGCAAAAAGCGGTTTTAAATCTATAAAATCATTAATGGATTATTCTGAATATGGCGGAGCTCCGCTTATGGGAGTTTCAAAACCGGTTATTAAGGCACACGGAAGTTCCGATGCTAAGGCTATTAAAAACGCTGTAAGACAGGCATTGAAATTCGCGTCTTCAGGGACAATAGACCGGATTACAGTGAAAAGAATGAAAACGCTTGAGGAAAGGATAGGCTATACCTTCAAAAAAAAGATCCTTCTTGAAAATGCAATAACCCATTCATCCTATGCACACGAAAGCCACCGTCCCGAAATGTGCAATGAAAGACTGGAATTTTTGGGAGATTCGGTGCTTTCTATCGTGGTATCCGACTATCTTTATAAAACCTTTGATAAATTCCCTGAAGGAAAGCTTACCCGAATCAGGGCTTCGGCAGTTTGCGAAAAAACACTCTGTGAATTTGCAAAAAAAATAAATTTGGGCGAATATCTGCTTTTGAGCCACGGCGAGTCGGGGACAGGCGGCCGCAGCCGTCCGTCAATTCTTGCTGACGCTTTTGAGGCTCTCATTGCCGCAATTTATCTTGACGGTGGAATCGAAGAAGCCTCAAAATTTATTCTTTCATTTGTTGTGCCGTCGCTTGACCGCCACACAAAGGCGGCAGAAAAGGATTTCAAAACTCATCTTCAAGAAGTTATCCAACAAAATCCCGAAGACAAGTTGGTTTATTCCCTTGTCGGGGAATGCGGCCCCGATCACGATAAAACATTTACTGTTGAGGTTCATATCAACTCAAATCTTGTTGGGACCGGAGAAGGCAGAAGCAAAAAAGATGCCGAACAGGCGGCCGCAAAAGAAGCTCTCCGTCTTATGGGTATAATCGAGTGAGTGCTAATATTTCAATTTTTGTGCCGCATGTCGGTTGCCCGCATCGGTGCAGCTTTTGCGACCAGAATGCTATTACGGGTGAAACTTCGATTCCACATAAAAAAGACGTTGACATAACGGTTGCAACGGCTTTAAAAAGCCTTGGAGATTCTGCGAAATCAGCTGAAATCGCTTTTTTCGGCGGAAGCTTTACTGCCATTGAAAAAGAATATATGCTTGAGCTTTTATCAGCTGCATATGAATATGTAAAGTCCGGCCAGGTTCGGGGAATTCGTGTTTCCACCCGACCTGACGCCATAAACGAAGAAATACTCAGTCTGTTATCTGAATACGGAGTAACATCCATTGAGCTTGGTGCTCAAAGCATGGATGACGAAGTGCTTTCAAAAAATCTGAGGGGTCACACTGCACAAGATGTTGCAGTGGCATCAAAGCTTATAAAAAACATGGGTTTTGAACTTGGACTTCAAATGATGACAGGGCTTTACAAAAGCGATGCTCAAAAGGATTTTGACACTGCCAAAGCAATTTTAAATCTAAATCCCCAAACGGTGCGGATTTATCCCGCCATTACCCTTAAAAACACTCTTCTCGGAAAGCTTTTTGAAGATAAAAAATACTCTCCCCCAACCCTTCCCGAAACAATAAAGCTTTGTTCAGCACTTTTGGAATTTTTTGAATCAAACGGCATCAGGGTAATAAAACTCGGGCTTCATTCATCGGCTGATGTTGAGAAAAATTTCCTTGCAGGTCCTTACCATCCCGCGTTCAGAGAGCTTTGCGAAAGCGAAATTTATTTAAAAAATGCACTGGAAGTTTTAAAACAGGACACGGGAAATTTCACATTGTTTGTTAATCCTGCATGCATTTCAAAAATGACGGGGCAAAAAAAATCCAATCTTAAAAAACTTGAAACAATGGGTAAAAACTGCCGAGTTAAGGGGCAGTACGGTCTTAAGATATATGAAGTTAAATCAGAAAAGGAGAGGACGTCTTGTTTTTAAAATCGCTTGAATCACAGGGTTTTAAATCCTTTCCAGACAAAACAACCTTGAATTTTGAAAAGGGTATCACAGGAATTGTTGGCCCAAACGGAAGTGGAAAGAGCAATGTCTCGGATGCTATTCGTTGGGTGCTTGGAGAGCAGTCAAACAAACAGCTCAGAGGTGAAAAATCCGAAGACGTTATTTTTAACGGAACGTCTTCACGTCGGCCTCAGGGTATGGCACAGGTTACTCTTTGCCTTGATAATACCGACCGTTCTCTTAATTGTGACACTGACGAGGTGTTCATCACACGCAGGTTTTATCGTTCGGGCGAGAGCGAATATCAGATAAACCATGCAACCGTCCGCCTTAAAGACATAAACGAATTATTTATGGACACAGGTCTCGGTCGCGACGGATATTCAATGATAGGTCAGGGCAAAATCAGTGATATTGTTTCACGTCGTTCAGACGACCGTCGTGAAATGTTCGAAGAAGCGGCGGGAATTTCCCGTTTTCGCTATCGCAAAACCGAAGCTGAAAGAAAGCTTACTGCCGCAGAAGATAATCTCGTAAGACTTCGTGATATTATGAAGGAGCTTACCGATCGCGTTGGTCCCTTGGAGGATCAGTGTATCCGTGCAAAAAAATTCCTTTCTCTTTCGGGAGAAGAAAAGACCTTGGAAGTGGGATTATGGCTTATAAATCTCAGGAAATTCAAAGACAAGCTTCGCGAACAGGAAAGAAAGATTGATCTGGCTCAGTCTCAATACGATAAAACCCGCGACCGAATTGAAGAAATTATAGATGAGCTTGACCGTTCCGGCTCGCAGACCCGAATTTTGACTGTACAAATGGATCAGCTCCGCCGTGCCGTTTCGGAAAGTGAAGAATGCGTGGCGAGGATCGAAGGTCAGATTGCCGTTTGCGAAAATAACATATTCCATAACAATGAAAACATAAACCGCCTGAATGAGGAAATCAAAAACGGAGGAAACAAAGGTGATTCTCTTGACGAAGAGCTGAAGCAAAAGCAGCAGCTTATGGATGAAAAGCTTAATGAAATTCAAAAAAACCGTTCTGCTCTTGAAAATTCCGCGGCTCAGCTTGAAACACTTCTTCGTGACACTGAGGAAAGCTCAAAACAACTTGATGCATTGCGAACCGAAATGGCATTGATAAACGAAAATCTTTCGGAATACAATCTTAAAAATGTTACGGCCGTTTCTTCTCTTTCGGAAATTGAAAACCGCGGCGGAGTCATAAACGATTCGGTTTCTCAGCGTGAAAAACAGCTTGAAGATGCTGAACTTGAAAAGAAAGCTTTACTTTCCGATCTCGAAAATTGCGAAGAAAAAATTTCTGAATGCTCCAATGCCATAAAAGGTGCCGAAATGCTTGCAAGCTCCTCCCGTTCAAAGCTTGATACGCTGAATGAAGAAATTCAGAAACTGACCTTAGAGCATCAAACAAAGCTTCGTCGGTCTCAAATTTTGATCGACATGGAAAAATCTCTTGATGGATTCAACAACACGGTAAAGACCGTTATGAAAGAATCTGAAAAAGGACATATAGCCGGTGTTAAGGGCGTTATCTCACGGCTCATTTCGGTGGATGAAAAATATTCGGCAGCCATTGAAGTTGCTCTTGGAGGAGCTATTCAAAATATCGTTATTGCAACCGAAAGCGACGGTAAAAAGGCTCTTAATTATTTAAAAGCCAACCGCATCGGAAGAGCAACCTTTCTTCCAATGGATGTTATCAAAGGGCGTTCAATTGACATTTCCAAAGTTAAAGATTATGCAGGATTTTTGGGGTCTGCTGACCTGCTTGTTTCCTGCAAACCTGAATATAAAAATATAGTATCCTTTCTTCTCGGCGGAATCGCAGTTGCTGAAGACATTGACTGTGCAACAGCCATTGCCCGCAAAAGCGGATATCGTTTTCGTGTTGTCACTCTTGACGGTCAGGTGGTAAACACCGGTGGTTCGCTCACCGGCGGTTCGTTCAGTAAATCAGCCGGACTCCTTTCCCGTTCCTCTGAGATCGAAAAGCTAAAAGCCGATGCCGATAAACTTGAAAAAGAAATTTTGTTTAAAAAGGCTGATGCCGAAAAGCTAAGAATCGGACTTGATTCAAGAATGGCTTACATTGAAGCGACAAAGGCCGAACAAATCACGGCAAACGAGGACAAAATCCGAGTGCTTTCCGAGATAAAAAGAGTAAGTAATGATATCGATAGTATTTCGACTGCACTAAACGAGCTTCGTTGTGAACGTGACAATGCCGAAATAAGAATTGCCGAGCTTAAAAAATCGGCGTCTGATGCCGAGCAAATGACCATTGAACTTCAGCAAAAGCTTGAACAAAGCGAGCAAAAGCTTTCAACGCTTGTCTCATCTCAGGACTCATTATCAGAGCAAAGAGAAAAACTTCTTATGGAGAATTCTGCCGTTCGTGTTACTATTTTATCTTTGGAGAATGAAGCAAATGGAATTAAGCTTGATATTTCATCCATTGAAAATCGCCGAATAGACGCTGAAAAGGCAACAGAGACAACCAAACAGCGTATAAATGAGCTGGTTATTCAAAACGAAAATGAGCAAAATCAAATTGAGGAATATAAAAATCAAATTACAGAGCTTTGCAATAAATCTGATTTAAACAAACAAAAAAGTGCCGAAAAACTGAAAGAGCGGACCGATTTGGAAACAAAGATTTCGGCCCTTACCTCAGAAGAACGTGATTTGTCTGCCCAAAAAGAACGGCTTGGAGGAGAAAATGTTCGTCTTCGTGAACGTCGCGATGCAATGACCAAAGAATATGACGACATTATTTCTAAAATGTTTGATAAATATGAGCTTACTATCACGGCGGCAGAAGAGCTTGGAATCGAAATTGAAGACGTCTCTCAAGCGGGCAATCGACTTCGTGAGATTAAAGCAAAGATCAAATCTCTCGGAAGCATAAATCTTGCCGCGATTGACGAATATTCGGAAGTTTCACAAAGATATGAGTTCATGAAAACTCAGATTGCCGACGTTGAAAATGCAAAGCAAGAACTTGAACGTCTTATAAACGAGCTTATTGGTAACATGCAAACTGCATTTAATGAAAAATTTGCTCTTATAAACCGCAACTTCTCCGAAACCTTTGTGGAACTTTTCGGCGGCGGAACTGCACACCTCTCTCTTTCAAATCCTGAGGATGTGCTTAATTCTGGAATCGAAATCAAGGTTCAGCCCCCCGGCAAGAATGTCTCCACCATTGAACAGCTTTCGGGCGGCGAAAAATCTATTGTCGCTCTTGCAATTTATTTTGCTATGATGAAAGTTGCCCCACCGCCGTTCTGTATGCTTGACGAGGTTGAATCGGCTCTCGATGACGTTAATGTGGATCGTTTTGCCGGCTATCTTCGCAGAATGTGCAAAAACACTCAATTTATCGTAGTAACCCATAGACGCGGCACGATGGAAGAAGCTGACGTACTTTACGGTATCACGATGCAGGAAAAGGGTGTTTCCAAAATACTTAAACTTGAAGGGAAGGAATACTAATGGGATTTTTCAGCAAAATGGCCGCCGGTTTAAAAAAGACCAAAGAATCACTCTCGGGTGCCCTTGACAGTATGCTGTCAGTTTTCACTAAAATCGATGAGGAGCTTTTTGAAGAGCTTGAAGAAATACTCATAATGTCGGATATTTCCATGTCTACAGCTTCAAAAATATGCAGAGAACTTCGTGAAAAGGTCAAATCCCAGCGTGTTGAGGATCCGGCTAAGGTCAAAGAAATGTTGCGTGAAATAATCACCGGTATGCTTTGTGAAGGTGAGGAATTTCATCTTAATACAAAGCCATCTGTTATAATGATGATCGGCGTAAACGGAGCGGGAAAGACTACCACAATCGGAAAAATGGCTCTCAGATTTAAAAATGAAGGTAAAAATGTGATTCTGGGTGCAGCGGATACTTTCCGTGCCGCCGCCATTGAACAGCTGGCAGTTTGGGCTGAGCGTGCCAACGTGCCCATGATCAAACAGAAAGAGGGTTCTGACCCCGCAGCAGTTGTTTTTGATACAATATCCGCTGCCAAGGCTCGTGGAAGCGATCTTATTATTTGCGACACCGCGGGTCGGCTCCACAATAAAAAAGGGCTTATGGATGAACTTTCAAAAATGTCCCGGATTATTGACCGTGAACTACCCGATGCCGATCGTGAAACCCTCCTTGTCATAGATGCTACTACCGGCCAAAATGCAATGAATCAGGCAAAAGAATTTGCCGCTGCTGCCGGTATAACGGGAATAATTCTCACAAAGCTTGACGGAACCGCAAAGGGTGGAATGGTTTTGTCCATCAAAGAGGAACTTGGAATCCCGGTCAAAATGGTTGGCGTCGGTGAAGGAATCGACGATCTTCTTCCCTTTAATGCTGAGGACTTTGCAAAGGGTATTCTTTAGACAGTACAATAATGGAACAAAGAAAGCGGACAGTTTGTCCGCTTTCTTTGTTGTAATTTAGCCGTAAGTGCCGGATTTATGGTTTTTCCGCTTTAAAATATCAAAAGCTTTTTGTTTTCAAGTGAAGCTTTTTATAGGATACAGCACTATTTGGAGACTGAATGTTTCGACCGAATAATGCTTCCC
The DNA here is from genome assembly GCA_902490145.1 of uncultured Oscillospiraceae bacterium. Lineage (GTDB taxonomy): Bacteria > Bacillota > Clostridia > Oscillospirales > Acutalibacteraceae > UMGS1484. The sequence goes on along the minus strand of CABUCT010000001.1, from coordinate 172 downwards.
GTTTGTAAGCGGAGAACATGTCGGAAACGGTGCTGTTCTTCCAAAAAGCTATCTTGCCTGATTGTATCGGATAAGCACTCAAACTTCAATACAAATGTACATCTTACTTTACGTATAAAAGTATTAATCTTATTTTTATGCCGTTTAAAGATCTTCCGTTATCATTCTTTCA